>JACQHS010000024.1 GCA_016198915.1 Candidatus Omnitrophota bacterium | reverse complement strand
CGGAGAGGGTGGGATTCGAACCCACGAGAGCCTTGCGGCCCTACCGGTTTTCGAGACCGGCGCTTTCAACCGGGCTCAGCCACCTCTCCGAACAATCCGCTGGAGCAAGAACCCCGCAACCCCTCCGAGCGGGAGAAACAGCCACCCGGTGACGAGAAGCGCCACGGCGAGCGCCAAGACGGTTTGCACCAGCATCTCCCCCAACGACCCTGCCGTCTTCGGTTCCATCACCACGCTGGCAATGCTGTAGAGCGGAATCAGCAGCGCGAAGGACCCGAGGGCGACTCCGGCGCCTCGAAGGAAAGCTCGAAGGCCTCCCAGCCGTCGCTGGAGAATCGCGGCACCCAGCCACGAACCCGAAAGGCCTGTCGCTGCGAGAGGCAAAAGAACGATGAGCACAAAGGCTGCGGTGTCCCGCTGTTGAACGATCGGAGGCAAAAACCACAGGCTCACCGGCAGGAACCCCGCAACGGCGAACCAGGCTCCTGCGACGACGCGCGGAGCGCGCTTCACCCACTGTTGAAACACGGAGGAGGTAGGATTCGAACCTACGGTCCACTTGCGTGGACAACGGTTTTCAAGACCGCCGCCTTCAGCCACTCGAGCCACTCCTCCGTTGCAGGAGCTCACCAAAACAGATGTTGGACCAGCGACGTGTAGACGGCCTGGGTGTGCTCGAACCCTGTGCTCAGGGCGTGGATGAAGGAAAACTCCGGCACGACCAGCGGCAGGCAGACCGCAGCGATCAGCAGGGTCAGGATAAACACCAGCCCCAGCGCCAACAGGTACGTTTCCACATGCCAGCGCCTTCGCTGCTGCTGCAAGTCATCCGCCGTCATGATCCAGTGAAACGCCATCGTCACGCCGATCAAAAAACTCACGGGGCCATCCACCGCGGCCCGCTCCCACCACCGCGCCAACAGCCAGCCCAGCACGCAGACCAGCAGCGTCGGCAGCGGCACGACATAGGGACTAAAGGCCACGAGCGGAGAGGATGCCGCGGTCCTCTCCCCGCCGTCTGCTTTCGCGCTCTTGCCCCTCCCGCCGCCCGCATCCTGGACGCTGGTCACCTGGCCGCCGAAGAGCCAGGCCGCCAGGATGGAAAACACCCGATGGCTGTTACGAAACAGCGCCACCGGCCGATACAACAGCAGGTGCACCCACACGTAGGTCAAGAATCCTCGTTCCACCCACGTCCGATACAAGGCCCCGGAGCTGCTCAGCGTCTCCAGTTGCTGCAAGATCCCCTGGAACAGCCCGATGGCGACCGGAATCAGCACAGCCACCGTCACGCCTTTGACAACCCGGGCCAGCGCCGCTCTGACGCCGCCGCGGTTAGAGGAGGGTTTGGCCATCGAGATATGGGCGCAGGGCCTCCGGAATCCGGATGCGGCCGTCGGCTTGCTGGTGCGTCTCCAGCAGACAAATGAGCGTGCGCGCCAGGGCCACCCCGGAGCCGTTGAGGGTATGCACGTACGCGGTCTTTTTCGTCGCCGCCTGCCGATAGCGGATGTTCGCCCGCCGGGCCTGGAACGCTTCAAAGTTGCTGCAGCTGGAGACTTCGAGAAATTGATTCAAGCCGGGCGCCCAGGCTTCCAGGTCGTAGCATTTCGCCGCCGCAAAGCTCAGATCGCCTGTCGCGAGCGCTACCACGCGGTAGTGGAGTCCCAAGCGCTGGAGGATCGTTTCGGCGTCTGTCACCAGCCGCTCCAGTTCGTCGTACGAGGTCTCCGGTAGTGTGAACTTGACGAGCTCGACTTTGTCAAACTGATGGACGCGCACCAGCCCGCGCGTCTCTTTGCCGTAGGAGCCGGCTTCGCGGCGAAAGCACGGGGTGTAGGCCGTATACTTCAGCGGCAGTTGCGCTTCCTCGAGGATCTCTTCGCGGTGGAGATTGGTCACTGGCACCTCCGCCGTCGGGATCAAAAAGAGGTCATCATCCTTGAGGCGGTACATGTCCTCCTCGAATTTCGGCAGCTGGCCGGTGCTGAACATCGAGGGGCGGTTGACGAGCACCGGGGGGGATATCTCCGTGTAGCCGTGCTCCTTCGTGTGGACATCGAGCATCCAGTTGATGAGCGCGCGCTCCAGCCGCGCCCCTGCGCCGGCAAACAGCGGGAAATGCGATCCGGTCATCTTCGCGGCGCGCTCAAAATCGATCAGCCCGCGCTGCCCCGACAGCGTCAGATGGTCTTTCGGCGCGAACGACAACGCCGGCTTGTTGCCGATGGTGCGCACGATCTGGTTGGCCGAAGCAGTGCCGACCGGCACTGAGGCATGGGGGATGTTCGGCGCGAGCGCTAACTCGTGGTCAATCTTCGCTTCGACATCGCGCAGTTGACGTTCCCGCTGGGCAATCCCATCGGAAAGCTGCTTCAGAGAGATAGGGGCTGTAGCGGTTGCCGTTTTCGCCTTCTGCTTGGCGAACATGTCTGAGCCCTGCTTGAGCGCCTGCCGATCCTGTTCGATGGATGCGATGAGCTCCCGCCGCTCCTGTTCAAGCTTCAGGAGCCCGTCGAGGTTGGCGGGAGCACCCCGCCGCGTCAGCGCCTCCCGAAGGGCCTCGGGGTTGTCGCGCAACAGCTTCAGATCGATCACCGCCGCGTCCTCCGCATCAGATATCCAGGATGACGAACGCTTCCCAGCCTCGATCCGTCGGCTTGACCTCAAGCCGGTGGTACGTGACCGCTTTCACATCGGTCCGCTGCTCATGCTTCTTCGGATCCAGCGGCTCACCGGCCAGCGCGGCCGACACCCGGAAGCGGCGGCCGCTGTGTTGCACCCTCACCGAGGTTGGGCGCAGCAACAGGCGCTGCGCGTCTTTGTAGTAGATCAATTCCTGGAGGAATTCGACGAGGAGCAAATCTTCCGCGTCGGCTTCATCTGTCACTGACTTGGTCACGCGGGGCTCAATCGTGGCGAGATCCTCCACCATGACATTCATCGTCGCATCCCCGGCGGCGGTGAAGAGCTCCTTGAGGTCGCGGCCCCAGGCTCGAAACGCGATGTCCGCCGTCGCGACGTCCTCGACAAACTCATACGGCATGAAGGCAGCGTCAGCCCTTGACGTTCCCGATGGGGACGAACCGCGCCACGCGCTTGCTGAGACCCGCCCGCTCGGTCGCCTCGACGACCTCATCGATATCCTTGTACGCCCCGCCTGCTTCCTCCGCGAGGCCGCTGTAGGAGACGCTGCGCACGTAGATGCCGCGCGCCTCCAGCTGCTGCTGCAGCTCGCGGCCGTGGTAGAGCCGCTTGGCCTTGGCACGGCTCATCGTGCGCCCGCTGCCGTGGGCGGTTGAGTAGAATGTCTCAGAGCCGCTGGGAATGCCGACGAGCAGGTAGGAGCCGGTTTCCATGCTCCCGCCGACGATCACCGGCTGGCCGATGTCTGTGAAATCTTTCGGCAACCCTTCCATGCCTGGACCGAAGGCGCGCGTGGAGCCCTTGCGGTGCACGAGGAGCCGACGGGGTTTGCCGTCGACCGTATGCTCCTCCAACTTCGCCGTGTTATGGGCGACGTCGTACACCTGCTCCATACCCAAATCGCGCGGGTCGCGGTTGAACACCGCCGAGAACACCTCCCGGATGCGGTGGAGGATCACCTGACGGTTGGCAAAAGACATGTTGATGGCGCACTTCATCGCCGCGTAGTAGTCCTGCCCCTCCGGCGAGCGAAACGGCGCGCAGGCCAGTTCCCGATCCGGCACGTCGATGCCGTACTTCGGCATCGCCTTCAGGAACACTTGCAGGGAGTCCGTGGCGACCTGGTGGCCAAAGCCTCTCGACCCGCAATGGTACATCACCACCACTTGATCAGGAATAGTAATCCCGAAGCGCGCCGCGACCGCGGCATCATGGACGTGCTCGGGCTTGGCGACTTGGATCTCCAGGTAGTGGTTGCCCGAGCCCAGCGTCCCTACCTGGTCCATGCCGCGCTCGATGGCCTTCTTGCTGATCTTCTCGCTGTCGGCCCCATCGATGCAACCGCCTTCTTCGGTGCGCTCTAAATCCTCCGGCCAAGCCATCCCCTGTTTGAGGCACCACTTCGCCCCCCGCTCCACGACGTCCCGGAACTCCTTGGGCGAGAGGTCGATGAAGCCGCTGGAGCCCACGCCGGCCGGCACCCGCTGAAACAGCAGGTCCACGAGCTGCCGCAGGTGCGGCTTGACCTCGTCGTACGTTAAGGTCGTCGTGACGAGCCGCATCCCGCAGTTGATGTCATAACCAACCATGCCGGGCGACACAATCCCTCCCGCTTCTGGATCGAACGCCGCTACACCTCCAATGGGCGCTCCATACCCCCAGTGACCATCGGGCATGCACATCGCCGCCTTCACGATGCCAGGCAGGTGCGCGACGTTCGTGATCTGATCAATGACCCCCTCGTCCATGTCGCGGATGAGCTTCTCCGTCGCGTACAGACGCGCCGGCACCCGCATCCCCGTCTTGTAGGACGTGGGGAGTTCCCACACGGTCTCAGAAACTTTCTTCAGCTCTTCCACAGCTGGCATGGCAAGACCGCTCAGGCAGAGGGCACCAGTCGCGTCCCGAAGAGCCCCAGTTTCTTGCGACGGGTCCAGCCCTTGATTTCACACTCCCGCTTCATCGCCTCGGATTTCGTCCGATGCGGCTCGGAGTACACCACATCCTGCGCCCCATGCTGACGGACGTACGACGACCCCTTGCCCGCCTGATGCTGCTGCACCCGTGTTGCCACATCGATCGAGATCCCCGTGTAGAGCGCGCCGTTGCCGCACCGCAAGAGATACACGTACCACATCATCTGCTCATCGCCTCTCTAGTCACACGCGTGTCATGACCCTCGCTCGTGTCGCCCAGCTGATCCCGGCCAGGCTCGGGATCGCTACCCATCCGCCTCCGCGGGTGTGTTGTTCCCTCGCGAGGCCTGGCCGTTTTCGGCCTCGCTCGGGATCGTTTCACTCCCGCCAGCGCGGGAGTGAAACGTGGGGCGCCTGGGACTCGAACCCAGTACCCACAGCTTAAACATCGTGTTAGCTGCACGTCGCCGTGCAGATCAGACTATCCCATTCCCCGTGCTAACGGGGATCCCGATTATAGTCGTTGAACCTTCCCCACCACCTGTCGTTCGGCCCGGAGGGCCGATGTTCGCCTTCGGCGAAGCGACAGGTGGTGGGGCTTGGCTGCGGATTGTCTGCACCCGTGGATTATTACCCATCAGGGTACCTTGGGATACTCAGATTTTCCCGCAGGTTACGGGATTTGCGCCTGCCAGTTGCCTGGCAGTGGCCCTCCACTGAAGGCTGTTGCTCTACCTGGTGAGCTAGCGCCCCAAATTGTGAAAGAACGAAGTTGGATGCCCCATTATAGCAAAGAAGCCCAGTGGGGGGTTTGGGAGGCTTTAGAGGAAACGACTCGAGGAGGTCGAGGGGAATTACACGCTTTGGAGTTCTTGCTCTTTCGACTTCACCAGCGCGTCGATCTGGGCGATGTACTTGTCCGTCAGCTTCTGGCTCTGCTCCTGAGACGAGAAGACGTCGTCTTCCGTGGCCTGGTTCTGGCTTTTGAGCTTCTTGATCGCCTCGTTGGCGTCGCGGCGGATGCTGCGGATGGAGACCCTGCCTTCTTCGGCGATCTTGTGGATCAGTTTGGTCAGCTCCGTGCGCCGGTCGCCGGTCAGCGGCGGCACGGGCAGACGCACCAACTTCCCATCGACCAGTGGCGTGATCCCTAAGCCCGCTTTCTGAATGGCCTTCTCGATTTCGGCGACCAGCTTCGCGTCCCACGGCTGGATGACGAGGAGTCGCGGCTCGGGTGCTGTAATCGCCGCCACCTGTTTGAGCGGTGTGGCCGCGCCGTAGTAGTCCACCGTGACATGCTCCACCAGCGCCGGGGTCGCCCGTCCGCCGCGGATCTCGCTTAAGCCGCGCTTCACAGAGGCGACCGCTTGACCCATCTTATCTTCCACGTCCTTGAACAGCGTTTGCAGCGCCATGGCGGGTGTGTTATTTGCGGTTGACGACTAGGGTCCCGACCGACTCGCCGCACACGGCGCGTTTGATGTTGCCGGCGCGGTGCAGATTAAAGACGATGATGGGCAAATTGCCGTCCATACAGAGGCTCACCGCAGTGGCATCCATGACTTTCAACCCTCTCTTGAGGACGTCGATGAATTTCAGCGTCGCAAACTTCTTCGCGCGCCGGTTGGTCGCCGGGTCATCGGTATAGACGCCGTCCACGTTCGTCGCTTTGAGCACAATCTCCGCGCCAATCTCCATCGCCCGCAGGGCCGCCGTGGTGTCGGTCGTGAAGAACGGGCTGCCGATGCCGCCGACGAAAATGACCACTCGGCCCTTCTCGAGGTGGCGGATGGCGCGCCGGCGGATATAGGGCTCGGCGACCTTGGCGATCTCGATGGCGGTCTGCACGCGGGTGGGCACGTCAATCCGCTCCAGCGCATCCTGCAGGGCCAGCCCGTTGATGGCGGTCGCCAGCATCCCCATGTAGTCGGCGGTTGCCCGCTCCATCCCGGTGGCGGCCGAGGTCTTCAAGCCGCGGAAGATATTGCCGCCCCCGACGACGACGGTCACCTGGACGCCCAACGCTCTGATTTCTTTGATCTGCCGGGCGAGGTCCTCCAGCACGCGCGGATCAATGCCGAAGCCGAGGGTGCCTTGGAGCGCTTCCCCGCTGAGCTTGAGGACAATCCGCTTGTACTTCGCCGCGCCCGTGGGGCCGGCGGCGGATTTCTTCATGCGCGAGCGAACCACGGTCGTCACGTCGCCGTCCCGGCGGTTTCTCCGACGGCAAACCGCGCGATCCGCCGGATCACCACGTTCTCCCCCGTCT
>JACQHS010000026.1 GCA_016198915.1 Candidatus Omnitrophota bacterium | reverse complement strand
GAGTACCTCATCCCCCACGGCAAGCACCTCAACGTCTACAAGGGCGACTACGTGCAGAGTGGTGCGCCCCTCACGGACGGTCCGGTCGTACCCCAGGACATCCTGCGCGTCTGCGGCGAGCGCGCCCTGCAGGAGTACCTCGTGAATGAGATTCAGGAGGTCTACCGGTCCCAGGGCGTGAAGATCAACGACAAGCACATTGAAGTCATTGTCCGTCAAATGCTCCGGAAGGTGCGGATCGACGAGCCGGGGGACACGGAATTCCTCATCGGCATGCAGATTGATAAGTGGCGGTTCATCCAGGAGAACCAGAAGACAAAGGAAAAAGACGGCAAACCGGCCCAGGGCACACCGATCCTCCTTGGAATCACCAAGGCCAGCCTGTCCACAGAGAGCTTCATCGCCGCGGCGAGCTTCCAGGAAACCACCCGCGTGCTGACGGAAGCGGCTGCCAGCGGCAAGCGGGACGGCCTGGTCGGCCTCAAAGAGAACGTGATCATGGGCCACTTGATTCCCGCCGGCACCGGCTTTCTCGCGAACCGCGGCGGGCAGATGATGAAGAACGCGCCTGAGCCGCTCTCATTTGAAGAGGAAGTGACCGAGGAAGGCAATGGAGCTCCCGAGACATCCGAAGAGGCCGCGGAAGAAGAATGAGAGCCCTTCGGAATTTGGAATTCGGAATTTGGAATTCGGAATGCCTACAGTCAGTCAGCTGATCCGCTACGGGCGGCACGCGTTGCGAAAAAAGACGAAAGCGCCGGCGCTCAGAGCCTCGCCGCAGCGGCGCGGCGTGTGCGTGCAGGTTCGGACGATGACGCCGAAGAAACCGAACTCCGCCCTGCGCAAAATCGCCCGGGTGCGGCTGACCACGACCGTCGAGGTGACGGCGTACATCCCCGGCGAGGGCCATAATCTCCAGGAACACTCGATCGTGCTGGTGCGCGGGGGGCGTGTCAAGGACCTGCCCGGTGTCCGGTACCACATCGTGCGCGGCACGCTGGATGCCTCGGGCGTGAACCAGCGGCGCAAGTCCCGGTCCAAATACGGGGCGAAGTCGCCAGTGGGGCCTGGGGCGGCCAAGGCCGCGCCGAAAGCCGCGCCAGCCACGAAACCAGCGACCGCATGAAATCGTTGGCGCGGCTAGTCCGTAGTCCACAGTCGATAGTCCATCCGCGGCTTTCAGGAGTTGGCACATGAGACGGCGAAGCGTCAAGCGGGCGGAAACGCCGCCGGATCCGCGGTACAACAACCGGCTCGTGCAGAAGATGATCAACAGCCTGATGCGCGACGGGAAGAAATCGGTGTCCGAGCGCGTCGTCTATGATGCCTTCGATCTGCTGAAAAAGTCATCCGGCACCAATGATGTCCTGACCGTGTTCCACAAAGCGATTGAAAACGTGCGGCCCCATGTCGAGCTCAAGGCCCGGCGCGTCGGCGGGGCGACGTACCAAATTCCGATCGAAGTGCGCCATGACCGGGGCATGTCGCTGGCCCTGCGGTGGCTGCGCACCGCCGCGCGGTCCCGGAAGGGAGCCCCGATGTCGAAACGGCTGTCCGATGAACTGCTCGCCGCGTTCAAGGGCGAAGGGACGGCGGTGAAGAAGCGGGAAGAAACGCATAAAATGGCAGAGGCGAACCGGGCGTTTGCGCATTATCGATGGTAAGGGAAGCGGGTGCTGATCCCACGCGGATTGCAAGCCGGGACAGGTCTATTTTCGCCACGATTCCGACTGCGAAAATAGACCAGTCCCGAGATGGGAAATAATAGCGGTTCTATGACGACCAATACTCAACAGTTGAGTAAAGAAGCAGTTGAGCGGCTGACGTACACCCGCAATTTTGGCATCGTCGCCCACATTGACGCGGGCAAGACGACGACGTCGGAGCGCATCCTCTTTTATACCGGGCGCATCCACAAGATCGGGGAAATTGATGAAGGGACCACCGCCCTGGACTGGATGGCTCAGGAGCGGGAACGCGGCATCACGATCACCGCGGCCGCCACGACCTGCTTCTGGCGCAACTACCGGTTCAACCTCATTGACACCCCGGGCCACGTGGATTTCACCGCCGAGGTGGAGCGCAGCCTCAAGGTCCTCGACGGTTGCGTCGTCGTCTTCTGCGGCGTCGGCGGAGTGGAGCCGCAGTCCGAGACGGTGTGGCGCCAGGCCGACAAATACGGCGTGCCGCGTCTTGCGTTCGTCAACAAGCTCGACCGGACCGGAGCGGATTTTTTCGCCGTCCTCAAAGAAATCCGGGAGCGGTTGGGGGCGAAGGCGGTGGCGCTGGAGATTCCCTGGGGCAATGAGGACACGTTCGTCGGCGTGGCAGATCTCGTCACGATGAAGAGCCTGAAGTTCGATTCCGCCAACCCGTCAAAGCCGCCCGAAGCCGGGGAGATTCCGGCTGAGCTCAAAGCCCAGGCCGAGCAGTACCGGCACGATCTGGTGGAAGCGGTTGCGGAGTACGATGACAAGCTCATGGAGAAGTACATCCATGAGCAGGCGCCGACCGTCGAGGAACTGCGCGCCGGGATCCGCGCGGCCACGATCCGCACCTCGCAGATGACGACCGCGGAGGGAGATAAGCGCGAGCCGATCTTCGTCCCCGTGCTGTGCGGCGCCTCCTTCAGAAATATCGGGGTGCAGCCGCTGCTGGACGCGGTCTGCGACTACTTGCCGTCGCCCTTGGACGTGCCCGTGCCTCCCGCCCACAGCCCGCACAGCGATGAGCTCGTCGCGTGCTCGGCGGATGAGCAGGGGCCGTTTGCGGCGCTGGCCTTCAAGATCGCCCGCGATCAGTTCGTCGGCAAGCTCTACTTCATCCGCGTCTACTCCGGCGTGCTGCGCTCCGGCGAGACGATCTTCAATGCGACCCGGCGCCGCAAGGAGCGCATCAGCAAGCTCCTGCGGATGCACGCGAACAAGCAGGAGATGATCGAGGAAATCAAGGCCGGCGACATCGCGGCCGCGGTGGGACTCAAGAATGTCACGACGGGGGATACGCTGTGCTCGGAGGACCACCCGATGATTTTCGAGCGGATCAAGTTCCCCGAGCCGGTGGTCTCCATGTTCATCGAAGCGAAGACGAAGGCCGAGCAGGACAGGCTGAGCAACGCCCTCGGAATGCTCCAGGATGAGGATCCGACGTTCCGCGTGCAATTCAACCCGGAAACCGCGCAGACGCTCATGGAAGGGATGGGTGAGCTGCATCTGGAGATCCTGGTGGACCGGATGCGCCGCGAATTCAACGTGGATGTGCTGACCGGCAAGCCGCAGGTCGCCTACAAGGAGACCATGACGCAGGCCGTGGAGGAAGTGAACTATAAGCACGTGAAACAGTCCGGCGGCCGCGGCCAGTACGGCCATGTGGTCATCGCATTGGAGCCAGCACCCCCGAAGAGCGGGGTGACATTCATTAATAAGGTCGTTGGAGGCAAGATCCCGAAAGAGTTCATCCCGGCGGTCGAAGACGGCGTCATGGAGGCCTCGCGGAGCGGCCCCATGGCAGGCTACCCGGTGACGGATGTCACCGTGACGCTCTACGACGGCTCCTACCATGATGTGGATTCCTCGGAAATCGCGTTTAAGATCGCGGCGATCGAAGCGTTTAAGCAAGGGATCATGAAGGGACGGCCGGCGATGCTGGAGCCGATCATGGCGGTGGATGTCGTGACACCGGAAACGGTCATGGGGGAGATCATTGGGGATCTGCAGTCCCGCCGTGGCAAAGTGGACAATATTCTCCAGCGCGGATCGAGCCGGATCATCCGGGCCTATGTCCCGCTGGCGGAGATGTTCGGATACGCCACAGCGATCCGCTCCCTGTCGCAGGGACGGGCAGCGTACAGCATGGAACCGGCGCGGTATGAGCAAGTCCCTCGCAACATCGCCGAGGGGCTGACGGGGGGAGGGAAACGATAAATGGCTAAAGCCAAGTTCGAACGGACGAAGCCCCACGTGAACATCGGGACGATCGGCCACGTCGACCACGGCAAGACGACCCTGACG
>JACQHS010000021.1 GCA_016198915.1 Candidatus Omnitrophota bacterium | reverse complement strand
GAGCGCGCGCTGGAGCCGATGATCCCCTCGAAAGACGAATTTCCGTACACGATTCGGGTGGTCTCCGACATCCTGGAATCGAACGGCTCCTCCAGCATGGCGACGGTGTGCGCCGGCACGCTCTCGCTGATGGATGCGGGCGTGCCCATCAAGACGCCGGTCAGCGGGGTGGCGATGGGGCTGGTGAAGGAGGGGGCTCGCACCGCGATTCTGACCGACATCTCAGGCTTAGAAGACCACGTCGGCGACATGGATTTCAAGGTCGCCGGGACACGGCTCGGGACGACCGCGATGCAGGTCGATGTCAAGCTCTCCGAGGGGCTCAGTGTCGAGCTCATCCAAAAGATCCTGACCCAGGCGCATCCGGCCCGGATGGCGGTCCTGGACCACATGGCGAAGGCCATCGAGCGGCCCCGTGCCCAGCTGTCGATGTACGCCCCGCGGATCACGACGCTGAAGATCAACCCGGAGAGAATTCGGGACGTCATCGGCCCCGGCGGACGGACGATCCGCAAGATCATCGAAGAGACCGGAGCAACGATCGATATCGAGGATGACGGCAGCGTGTCCGTCGCCTCCAATGACGCCCAGAAGTCCCAGAAGGCGTTGGAGATCATCCGGACGCTGACCGAGGACGTCGAGGTGGGCAAGGTCTACAACGCCAAGGTCAAGCGGATCATGAACTTTGGCGCCTTCTGCGAGATCCTGCCGGGGAAAGAAGGGCTCGTCCATATCTCCGAGCTGGCGGATAAGTACGTCAATAAAGTGGAAGATGTCGTCAAAATCGGCGATGAGTTTCGCGTGAAAGTCATCGAGATCGACGAGCAGGGGCGGATCAATCTCTCGAAGAAGCGCGCTCAAGCCGCGTGAGACCACCCGATGATCCCGCGGGAATGGACGGGACGCGTCTGGAGTCTGGTGCTGGCCGCGGCCGGCATCTTTGTGGCACTCTGCCTCACGACGTACAGCCCGGCCGATGTCGGGTGGCTCAGCTCCAGCCCGCAGCGCCCGTCGGCCAATCTCGGCGGGGCCGTGGGGGCGTGGATCGGATTCCTCGGCCGCGGCGGGTTTGGGTGGGCGTCCCTCCTCGTTCCCCTGCTGTGTTTCCTCTGGGCCTGGCGGATCTGGCAATCCCGACCGATTGAGCTCCACGCGACGTCGTTCGTGATCGCCGTCGTGTGCCTGGTGGCCAGCGCCGGCACACTGCTGGCCCTTCAAGACGCCAGTGACACCGCGCGCACCGCGTGGGGCGGGGTCGCGGGATTTCTCCTGGCGCGGGCCGGGAGCTATTACCTCGGGACGGTTGGCGCGATCTTAACCGCGCTGTGCGCCGGGTTGCTCTCGTGGCTCATCGTCTCCGGCCAGACGCTGCGGGCCGTGGGGCAAGGGTTCGTCGCCGTCCTCAAGGCGATTCAGACGGCGTTGGGACGCCGGGCCAAGCCGGCACCGGCGGGAGAGGCGAAGTCCGTCGCGGCCTCCCGCACGCCCGGGGCCGTCCCGTCGCCGACGGACGCAGGCGGGCCGGCGCCGCCCTCACCTCGCGTGCGCATTCGCCCTGCCGTGGAACCCAGACCGAAGAAGCTCCCGGTGCCCGCGGTGCGGCCGGCGCCCGGCGGCTTTCAGCTGCCATCGCTGGAGCTGCTCGTCTCTCCGCCGCCGATCTCCGAGCGGCAGCTCGCCGAGGATCTGCAGGTCAACGCGAAGGTCCTGGTGGAAACGCTGCGGGAGTTCGGGATCGAGGCCAGCGTGGCCAATATCGACCGCGGCCCCACCGTCACGCGCTATGAGCTCACGCCAGCCCCCGGGGTCAAACTGACCAAGATCGTTTCGCTCGCCGATGATTTGGCGCTCGTCCTGAAAGCGGCCAGCTGTCACGTCGTGGCCCCCATTCCAGGCAAGGGACGCGTGGGCATCGATGTCCCCAACACGACCACGACCATCGTCTATCTCAAAGAAATTCTCGCCACGCCGGACTTCCAACAGCACGCCTCCGTGCTGGCCTTGCCGATCGGCAAAGACGTTTCCGGTCAGGCGATTCTTACCGATCTTCGGGACTGTCCGCACCTCTTGATTGCGGGCGCGACCGGATCCGGCAAGACCGTCTCGCTCAACAGCCTGTTGGTCGGCATCTTGTCCCGCGCGAGCCCTGAGCAGGTGCAGTTTTTGATGATCGACCCGAAGATGGTCGAGCTCGCCTTGTTCAACGACATCCCGCACCTGGCCGCACCGGTCGTGACGAACGCGAAGAAAGCGTCAGCCGCGCTGCACTGGGCCGTGCAGGAAATGGAGCGGCGCTATCAACTGCTGGCCAAAGCCGGTGTGCGCAACATCGACGCCTACAACGCCCGCGCCGCCGAAGGCGCCCCGGCCCCCGCAACCTCAGCCGCCGAAGGGGAAGCGGAGCCGGAGGACGGCGGCCGGCCGCTGCCCTACCTGGTCATCGTGATTGACGAGCTGGCGGATTTGATGATGGTCGCCTCCCAGGATGTGGAAGGCGCGATCACGCGGCTCGCGCAGCTGTCGCGCGCCGTGGGGCTGCACATGATCCTCGCGACGCAGCGCCCGTCGGTGGATGTCATCACCGGGGTCATCAAGGCGAATTTCCCGGCCCGCATCGCCTTCCAAGTCGCCTCGAAGGTGGATTCCCGCACGATCCTCGACATGAACGGTGCGGATAAGTTGCTCGGCCGGGGGGACCTGCTGTTTTTGCGTCCTGGCACCGCGAAGCCCATCCGCGCGCAGGGCGCGTTTGTGACCGATGCGGAGATCGAGCGGGTGACGAGTGTGTTGAAACAGCAGCGCCAGCCTGCCTATAACGAGCAGCTCATGGAGCATCAGCGCCAGCCCGAAGCGGCGCTCCTCACCGAGAAAGACGAGCTCTACGAGACGGCGAAACAGCTTGTCCTGGACACCGGACAGGCCTCGACGTCGCTGTTGCAGCGCCGCCTGCGCCTGGGCTACGGCCGGGCGGCGCGGATCTTGGATCTCATGGAGCAAGAGGGACTGATTGGGCCGCCGCAAGGCAGCCGGCCGCGGGACATTCTTGTCAGCCGACACACCGCGTAAGGAGAGAGGATGATGGTCGGCAAAGAGTTGCGTGAGGCGCGGGCAGGGAAGAAATTGACGATTGCCGAGGTCAGCCATGCCACGAAGATTCAACCGTGGGTGCTCGAGGCGCTCGAGGCCGACCGCTTGCAGGAGCTGATGAGCCCGATCTATGTCAAAGGGTTTCTCACGACATACGCGAGGTTCCTTCGGCTTGCGCCAGAGCCGCTGCTGGCGCAATTCACGTGGAAGCAGGACGAGGAGCCGGCCCCGCCGGCCGCAGCACGCCCCGCGCTGCCGCCGATGACGATTCGCATCCCCTGGCCGCTGGTTCGACGAGTCGGCGCACTCGCCCTCGGCGGCGCGCTCGTGGCGGGGATCGTCATCGTGAATCCGCTGCGGTGGCTGCCCAAGATCTCGCTGCCGACGCTCAGGATGCCGAAGCTGGCGAGTATCACTCCCGTGCCGTCGAACGCCAAGACCGTCACTCCGCCATCGCTGGCGCCGCCGCCCAAACCCACCCCCCCGGCCTCGGCGACCGGGCGTGCCGTGCACGCGCTGGAGCTTGAGATCGTCGCGCACCGGGCGACGTGGGTTCGCGTCCTGGCCGACGGGAAATTGCTGGCCCAACAGCGGCTGCCGCGGGGTGCACAGGAACACTGGACCGCCAAGAAGCGGCTGGAGCTGGTTGTGGCCCACCCCTCCCAGGTGACCCTGACGCTCAACGGACAGCCGATCACCTCCTCTGCGATCGCCCACGACGGGCGCCTCGTGATCACCCAGCAGGGGATCAGCGCGCTGTCCGGCGACGACGAGTTGTAACTCTTCCGTGATGCCTGCCCGACGCACGGACGCCTTATCTCAGCCCCTTCCTGACGCCCGCACGAACGGTTCGCCGCGCCCCAGACCTGCCAGCCCCGCCGCGTCGGTCAGCATGATCAGCTTGGGATGCCCGAGGACGCTCGTGGACTCCGAAGTATATCTGGGCCGGCTCCAGCAGAAGGGATTCCGCGTGGTGGACGACGCGGAGGGGTCCTCGGCGGTCATCATCAACACCTGTAGTTTCATCCAGGAATCCGTGAAAGAATCGATCGACACGATTCTGCGGGCGGTGGAGCTCAAGAAGCAGGGCAAGGTGAAGGCGGTCGTCGTCGCCGGCTGCCTGGTCCAGCGCTTCAAGCAGGAGCTCATCAAGGAGTTGCCTGAGGTGGATGGCTTTGTCGGCGTGGATGGCTTCGGCGACATCGAGACAGTCGTCCAGCAGGCCCTTGAGGGAACGCATCCAGCGAGCCTTCGGCCGCGGCCGCAGGTGCCGCACCAGGGAACCCCGGTGGCCCGGACGGCTCTCACGCCGTCCCACTACGCCTACTTGAAGATTTCAGAAGGCTGCCTCAAAGGGTGCAGCTTCTGCATTATTCCGAAGATCAAAGGCCCGCTCAGCAGCCGGCCGCTCGAGGCGGTCGTGGCGGAGGCCCGGCAGCTCGTCGAAGAGCGCGGCGTGCGCGAGCTGATCGTCGTCGGCCAGGACACCTCGGATTACGGCGTGGATCTCTACGGGCGGCCGCGAATCGCCGAGCTGCTCGGGGCGTTGGCGAAGATCGGCGGGCTGACGTGGATCCGGCTGCTGTACTGCCATCCGCGAGGTGTCGGCCACGACCTCATCCAGACCATTCGCGATGAGCCGGCGATCTGCAAGTATCTGGATATGGCGATCGAGCATGCGGACGATGGGGTGCTCGCGAGCATGAACCGCGGCATCACGCAAGGACGGTTGCGCGAGATCGTCCACACGTTACGGGAGCAGATGCCGTCCATCGCCCTGCGAACGTCGGCCATCGTCGGCTTCCCAGGGGAAACCGAGGCGGCCTTTGAGAACCTGCTGGGCTTCCTGCGGGAGATCCAATTTGACCGGCTGGGCGCCTTCCGCTATTCCCGCGAAGAGGGCAGCGCCTCGTACCGCTTTCCCGATCAGGTGCCTGCCGACATCGCCAAGAGCCGCTACGATCGGCTCATGCAGTTGCAGCAGGAGATTGCCACACAGGTCAACGCCCGAATGCTCGGCCGCCGCTGTGACGTCGTGATTGACGAGGCCGATGCCAGCGACCCGACGCAGTTCGTCGGCCGCACGAGCGCCGATTGCCCTGAAGTGGATGGCACCGTCTTCGTGCACAGCACTCAGCCGCTGGCTCCCGGAGGCTTCGTTTCCGTGCGCATCACCGATACCTATGAGTACGACCTCGTCGGTGAGGTTGTTGGCACTTAACCGGCGAACGGGCTCACCGAACATGACCCTCCCCACCCAGCTGACTTTCCTGCGTTTTCTCCTCGCGTTTCTCGTCATGGGGCTGCTCATGGTGCCCGGCTGGCCGGCCAAAGGGGCGGCGCTGATCTTTTTTCTCCTCGCGGGCCTGACGGACTGGCTCGACGGGTGGCTCGCGCGCCGGTGGCGTCAGGTCAGCCCGTTCGGCGCGCTGCTGGATCCGATCGCGGACAAGGTGCTGGTCCTGGGGATTTTCCTGACGTTTGTGCAGCTGCGGCTGATCCCGGCCTGGATGGTGCTGGTCATTCTTCTGCGCGAGCTCATCATCACCGGGGTGCGGCTGTTTGTGGCCAGCCGCGGCGTGGTCCTGGCCGCCGCACAGGAGGGCAAGCAGAAGGCGGTCTCGCAGATGGTGACGATTGCCGTCATCCTTAGCGTTCTCCTCATCCGGGAACTCTTCGAACCTGCGACGATTCCCGATCAGGTGAACCAAGCGATGGACGGGGTGGTCTTGGGCTGTCTCTGGGTGACGGTGCTCTTCACCCTCATCTCTGGGGTAGCGTTCTTTCGGCGCCACCAGGCTGCGCTGTGGGATGCGGCTCATCGCTAGAGTCATTGCGACCGTCGGGTTTCTGGGCCATGTCCCGGTGGCCCCCGGCACGGCCGGCAGCCTCGTGGGCTGGCTGGCGGGACTGCTGCTCGTGTCCGCTGCGGCAGGGACGTTTCCCGACAATCCGCAAGCGCTGTTGGCCTGGATGTGGGTCGGGCTGGCCGCGGGTTTTGGGCTGGGGGTGGTGGCCTCCCAGCGCGTTGAACGGGACTCAGGAGAGCACGATCCACCCGCGGTCGTCATTGATGAATGCGTGGGGATGTCGGCGGTGGTGTTCGCCTGCCCGTTCCTGGTGGAGATTCCCTGGATGGCCGTCGCGGCGTTCGTGGTCTTCCGCCTGCTGGATATTGTGAAGCCTCCGCCGCTGAAATGGCTCAGCCGCAGGCCTGGAGGATGGGGCATCATGCTCGATGATCTCGGGGCCAGCGGCTATACCGCGCTGATCCTCTGGTTGGTGTTCTTTGGGCTGCGGCGGCTTCCGTGGGTCGGTTGAGCGATGCGCGCGTTTATCGGGATCGCCCTGCCGGATGCCGTCCGATCATCGTTGGCCGACCTCCAGCGCCGGTTGGGGGAATCCGGCGCCGACGTCAAGTGGGTCGAGCCTGAGCACCTTCACGTCACGCTGAAATTTCTCGATGAGATCACCGAGGAGCAGCGACGGACGGTTGAGGAGATGCTGACCCATGTGGCCGGGCAGCAACGGCCGTTCACCCTTGGACTCAAACAGCTCGGCGCGTTTCCCTCTCTGCGTGCGCCGCGCATCATCTGGGTCGGATTAGAGGAAGGCCGGGAGCCGGTGGTCCGGATCGCAGAGCGGATTGAGCGGGAGGGTCAGGCGATCGGGCTGCGCCGGGAAGAACGGCCGGTCGCGGCGCATGTCACGCTGGGCCGCGTGCGCTCGCCGAAGCGACGTGATAGTTTAGCCCAGCGTCTGCAAAGTGCGCCGTGGGAGCCGCCGGAGCCGTTTCAGGTGACCGCGCTCACGCTGTATCGCAGCGACCTGCACTCTTCCGGTCCTCGGTATACCGTGCTGGCTGAGATTCCACTTACGGCTGCAGCAGGCGCCGCCGCAAAAAATCCAGGGCGGTCTGCGCGGCCTGCATCTTGACGGAGACGCGGTCGCCGAAGAACTGGCACCGCAGGCTGGCAACACCGCGCCGATCCGCAAGCCCCAGGAAGATGAGTCCCACCGGTTTCTTTGCCGTCGCACCGGTCGGTCCAGCAATCCCGGTGACCGCCAGCCCTACGTCCGATCCCGCCATCCGCCGCACCCCTTGCGCCATCGCCCGCGCGACCGGCACACTCACCGCGCCATCGCGTGCCAGCATCGCGGCCGGAACACCGAGGAGCCCGCGTTTGATGTCGTTGTGGTAGGCGACGACCGAGCCGCGCAGATACCGCGAGCTGCCCGGCACATTCGTGATCCGGTCGGACACAAGGCCTCCGGTGCAGGATTCTGCGACGGCCAGCGTCTGACGACGACGGACGAGGAGTTGGCCGACGGCGCCTTCCAGCGAGTCGCCATCGGCGCCATAGACCGCCCGGCCCAGCGCCCGCCGCAGTCCTGTCTCGATCCGCCTGAGCGCCGCCGTAGCGGCGCGGCGTGACGCGCCGGTGGCGGTGAGGCGGATATCCACGGCGCGCAGGGACGGATACAGCCCGATCTGCACATGGGTCGGGATGGGAAGCCGCTCGAGGCAGGATTGGATCTTGAGCTCCACGACGCCGATGGTCCGCAGGGTCCGCGTTTCGATGACGTCCAGTCCCGGCAGTCGCCGGAGTCTCGGCAGGACAGAACACTCCATGATCGCTTGCATTTCCCGTGGGACGCCGGGCAGGGCGATGAGCAGACCGGTCGGCCGCTTCAGCCAGAGCCCAGGTGCGGTGCCGAGGGGATTGGGCAGCGCGTCGCCTCCTGAGGGGATCAGCGCCTGGCGAAGGGCGGCGCGCTGGAGCGTGCGGTGGCGGCGCGAGTAAAACCGGCGGATCGTAGCGGCAGCCGCCGCACAATAGCGCAAGGACCGGCCGGTCGCCTCGGCGATCGTCTCCATCGTGAGGTCGTCAAACGTCGGCCCCAGGCCTCCCGTTGTGATCAGCAGGTCGCTGCGGTTGAGCCCCTCGTGAAGCGCAGTCAGCAGGGATTCGCGTTCATCGCTGACGGCGACGCACCGCTGGCAGGGCAGGCCAAGCTCGGCGAGGCGGCGGGCGAGGTAGGCCGCATTCGTATTGACCGCGGCCCCGCTCATCAGCTCAGAGCCGATCGTCAACAACTCTACGCGCATGGAGTCATTATAGCAGGCGGGTCCTGTCATCGTGCCATCTCTCGACGGCTGCGGGCTTCGCTCGGGGTCGGTTCGCGTCACCGCTCCGCGGGCCCCAGCGAGGCCCGCGTTCGCTCGGGCGCCGGCCTTCGCT
>JACQHS010000023.1 GCA_016198915.1 Candidatus Omnitrophota bacterium | reverse complement strand
CGGGTTGTGGCGCTTCGTCAGAGGTTTTGCTCATCTATGCACGGTTACGTGGGATTACGCAACACTATACAAGTATGCCTGATGCGTGGCACGGAAGGCAATCTGGCGGCTCGCGGCGATCCGGAACGGAAGGAAGCGTCAAGGACGAAAAATGATCGGCACCTCTAACCAGAGTTCTCGCTCGCTCAACTGGCTTGGGAACCCCGGGTAGGGCGATTGGGATTCGGCGGCTTTCACGGCTTCCAGATCAAGGGATTCGATGCCGGACGATTCGGAGACCACGGCGCGTCCCAGCGTGCCGTCGGCAAAGAGGTGCAGCTTGAGCTTCACGGTGCCGTCAATATTCAGCTCTTTTTCCCGCTGCGGATAGCGCAGCGCCTTGGCGATGCGGTCCTGAACGGTGAGCGCATAGCGCAGCCGGGGATCATCCACCGAGGCGGTCACCTCCGCGACGGCCAGCGCCTGTTCCAAGGCCAACCGGCGGTCGGCGGTCTGGGCCTCATCGGCGATGAGCTCCGGCGTCACCGCCAGCACGAGCTCCCGCTGCGTGGACTTCAGCTCCGGAGTGCGGAACAGGCGGCCGAGGACCGGGATGTTGCCGAGCGCCGGCACCTGGCTTACTGCATCCGAATCCTCAGCTTCCAGCAGGCCCGCGATAACCACGGTTTCGCCGGAGGCGGCCGTGACTTCGGTGGTCGCCTCCCGGCTCTTGAAGCCTGGCACCAAGATCGTGGAGGAGCCGACCGGCACACTCAGGCCGACCGAGGTATCGATCCCGGACACCTCGGCCGTCATGCGAATCGTGATCCGCTCCCCATCCTGATGCAAGGTGGGCGTCATTTTCAGCAACACACCGGTTTCACGGTACTCGATGCTGGCGCTGACCGAGCTGGTCGAGGTTCCGAACGAGGTCGCATTGATCACCGGCACCTCCACCCCGATGAAAGAAGAAGCTTCTTTGCCGCTGGCGGTCACCAGCTTCGGCTCCGACAGCACCCGCGCCTTGTTCTTCTGCACGAGGGCGTTGAGCGTCGCCACGAGATTGCCGCGCTGGACGGACTCGCCGACCCGCAGCAGCTGGTTTTTCAGGCTCGAGGCGGCCGGCTGGGTTTCGGTGAAGGCGATGGACTGGCTCCAGCCCACGCCGAGCTTCTCGGTGTCGCTGCGGTTTATTTCGAGGACCTGGACCGACAAGCCGATGAGGGGCGCTGGTTCCTCGACGGGCGCATCGGCAACCCTGACGGTGGTCAGGTTGAACACCACGCCTCCGAACATGGAGGCCACCTGTTCCAGCTGCTGTTGTTGGGCTTCCGATGACACCTCGCCCACGAGGAAGATCTTGTCCGCCTGATGGTTGACGGTCACCGTGGAGAGGTTCAGCTGCTCCAGCAGTCGGGTGACCTGCTCGGCAATACTCGACGGCTTCGCCCCGGCTGGCGCCACCTCGATGGTGAACTCCGACTGGCCGCGGGTATCCCAAATGATCAGGTTCGTTGAGCCGGTCCGCTTGGCCTGCAGCAGGATTTGATTCTGGGTGACAATCGTGACATCAGCCACGTCAGGGTCACCGACGGCCACGCGGCTCACGTCGCTCACGCTGAGGGTCTGCACTTGGCCCGGCGCCAATGGCACCACGGGAACCGGCGGCGCCGGCGTGTCGATCGCAGCTTCGGACGGCTGGGCGTACGGCGCCGCGGGCAGGCAGAGGCTGGCGATGGACAGCAGAATCGCTGGCCACGGCGGGCCCCCGCCGCGGGCTGGGAAACGCGGGCTACTCGGTGACGGCAACAACACTGCGCTCAAGGCCTTTATAGACTTCGACGGTGCGCTGCGGTTTCGGCGGCGGTCCCGTCGCCTCAGTGCCCAACACGGATTCCATCACCGTCGCCATGTTCGCCGGTACGATCTCCACGCGCTGCTCTTTCTCCATCCGGGAGCGCAGCACCAGCGTGATCTGCCCCTGCTCCCGTGCATACAGCAACACGGCCGCAGATTGCGGCTCAAGGGCTAGTGTCACCGTGGTCGCGGGGGTTGGGGCGGCTGTCTTTTTCTCATCAGGGCTGGGCACCGTGCCGACGATCTGGCTGCCGACGCCGAGCACCTGCACGTTCTGGAACAGGGGCACGGTGACGAGCTCGCGCTCCTGGGTGCCCGGCTGCGGGACTTGAAACGTCCACAGCACATCCACCATATCGCTGGGGCGCACGAACCCCCCGACGCCGCTGAGGGCATCAATTCCGATGGTCACGGCGCGCTTGCCCTCCGGGGTGACCGCGGAGAGCGTGTCGCCGATCGGCCGCTCGCTGGTGCGGCGCAGCTTGTTGGTCATCAGCTGCTCCCCCTTGGCAATCGGCACCATCGTGTAGAGCCCGAGGGCGTCCATGATCCGGACCGCCGCGTAGGGCTGTACGAACTGCTGAGGAATGGAGCGGGTTTCCAGAAGGTCGCCGACGATCATGGTATCTTCAGGGATGTCCTTGCGTGCGACGATCACGTCAACCGGCGAGAGGAGCTTGTATTGCCCCAGCAGCTTTTGGCGCTCAACTTCCACCTGTCGGCGCTGCTGCTGGAGGTAGCGCTGCAACAGGATGACCGCCCCGAACCCCAGAATCCCGGCGAAAATGAACGGCAAGAACCGTTTCAGAATGTTGAACATTTACTGGACGACCCCCTCAAGACGGTCGGTGAACCGCTCCACGGTCGTCTTGCCCTGCAGCTCCTCGATCGCGGCGCGCAGCTTCTGGAGGCTCAGGAAATTTTTCACGTCATCCCACACGGCCTGCTTCTCCCGCAGGCGCTCCTCCTGGCGCTCCACCAGCTGGAAGATATGGTACTGGTTGTCGGCCCCTTTGACATAACTGCTCAGGCCGTTGACCTGGTCAATCGCAAACGCGGCGGCTTCCAGCGCAGGGTCCAGGCTCATCACGCCGGCCGCGGCACCCTCAGCCTCCGATCCGTACAGGAACGCCTTTTCATGCGCCCGCATCACCCACGACGGCAGCTCGCCGCCGGACGCCGCGGTCGGACCCAGGGAAATCTGCTGGGCCAGGTTGGCGAAATCGGTCGTGCCGCCGTGCAGCTGGGAGAGGGCGCGTTTCGCCTGATCCTCTGAGGCGACGACGAGTTGCCGCAGCCGCAGCCGCGCCGGCACCCGAAAGCCCGCTTTATTGTCTTCGTAGTACTGGTCCACTTCTTCCGGCTGCACCGACAAGCGCTCTTGGTGCCATCGCAGCCACTCCTGGGCGAAAAATCCCCGGCGGAGGTACTCCCAGCGCTGCGCGACGTCCAGGGACCGGTCCAGCCCGCGCGCAACCGCATCCTGGCTCATCAGCTCCGTGTTGATCAGCTCGTCCAGCACCTCACCCAGCTGCTCACTCGTGAGGGGACTCCACGTTTGGCCTGTGGACTCCGTCAATGCCTTGAGCTCCTGAAGGCGCAGCTCAAGATCCTGTTTCGAAATCGCCACACGGTTGACCGTGGCCAACACGTCGCCGGGCAGCGCCTGGGGTTTGGCCGGCGTGATAGCGCTCTGGGCCGTCGTCAACGCCGCCTGCGGATTACGATCTGTCGCCTTCGACCACGGCAGATTATCGCATCCCGCGATGAGCAGTAGCCCACAGCCCACAGCCCACAGCCCACAGCCACGTCGTGCGTTCACGTCGTCACCCACGACGGGATCTCCACATTCGCAAGATGGAATTTGGAGAGAAACTTCGGTTTCGCGCCGGTATAGCGGCAGGACCCGCGCAGCCGGCCCTCTGGCGTGAATCCCTGCGGTTCAAACAGAAACAGCTCTTCCAAGGCAAAACCCTCCTGTGAGGTGCCCAGCACCTGTGCAATTGCCGCGATCCGGCGGCTGCCATCGGCATACCGTCCGAGGTGGACCACGAGATCCACCGCGCTGGCGATCTGGACCCGGCAGGCCTGCGGCGGCAGATCCAGGCCGCTCATGAGCATCAGCGTCTCCAGCCGCTCCAGCGCCGCAGACGGCGTGTTGGCGTGCAGCACGGTCATCACCCCGTCGTGGCCGGAGTGCATCGCCTGCACGACATCGAGCGCTTCCCCGCCCCGGGCCTCTCCCAGGATGAGGCGGTCGGGGCGCATGCGCAGGGCGTTCTTCACGAGCGTGCGCAGGGGGATTTCACCGCGGCCCTCCAGGTTCGGCGACTTCGCCACGAGGCGGATCCAATGGTCTCGACCCCGCAGTTCCATTTCGGCAACATTCTCAATGGTGATAATGCGCTCTTCGGGAGGAATGTCATTGGAGAAGATGCTGACCAGTGTCGTCTTGCCGGTCGACGTGCCGCCGGAGACGACGAGGTTGACCTTCGCGCGGACGCATGCGCGCAAAAACGCCGCGGCGTCGGGGCTCAAGGCCCCCGCCTTGATGTAGTCGTCCATCGTCCAGGTGCGCGACTTGGTCCGGATCGTCACGACCGGTCCGTTGAGGACGAGCGGCGGGATGATGACGTTGACCCGCGAGCCGTTCGGCAGGCTCGCGTCACAGAGCGGCTCGGATTCGTTGACGGCCAGCCCCACGCTGCCGAGCAACCTCTCGATAACCGCCATGAGGTGCGCGGCGTCCCGGAAGATGCTCTCCACGCGCTCGAGACGGCCGTCGCGCTCGACGAACATCTCGCCGGGCCCGTTGATCATGATCTCGGTGATCGTCGGGTCGTTGAGGAAGCGATCCAGCGGCCCGAACCCGAGCATCTCCTCAATGACCTCGTGCACGAGCCGGTCGGCTTCCCCGGCTCCGGCGCCGTTGAGCTGACGGAGTTCCTCGGGAGATGAGGCGATCAGCTGCCGGAGTGTGGCGGCCAATTCGTCCCGATTCATCGCGCGGCGGTTGCCCTCCGGCAGGCGGTCCAGCGCGTCGACCAGACGCATTTTGAGTCTGGCCTTCACCCGTTCATAGGTGCCGCTCGTCTCTGACTCCATGCTCAAGCAACAGGTGAATGATTCCGCTGGGGACGTAGAAGACCACGAACAGCAACGGAGCGGTGATGAGGATGTTCAGGATGCCGAGCACCCTGACAGGGATCACGGGGCCGTCCAGGAACAGCGGCACCGGCTCTCCCCCCAGCACCAAGGGCAGGAATCCCGCGAAGATCAGGTTCGAGGCCCCGCTGACATACGCGAGGACCAGCAGGACGATGCGGCTGACGCGCAGCAGCTGGTACGGCTTCGCCATGCACTGCTCCAAATTCACAACTTAAAAAATGGCAGCCCCAAGGGGATTCGAACCCCTGTCTTCAGCCTGAGAAGCTGACGTCCTAGGCCGGGCTAGACGATGGGGCCCCGTGCCCCCGGCCCGCCTCTCGCGATCGCCGGGGCGGGCGCGACCCGGCCTCAAGACCGGGATGATTCAAATTGTCCCACATGCGTCCCCTAACGTCAAGCCGTCTCGAGAGTTGCGAAAAGATGCCTCAGCGGCGTTTCTTGACGTCCGATTTGTCCAGCAGGTGAAACTCGGCGGGGTTCTTCGCACGGGCCAGGGCCGTCTCATACGAGATGATCTTGCGGTCAAAGAGGGAGCGCAGGGTGGCGTCCATGGTGCACATGCCGTACGCGGCACCCGTCTGCAGCGTCGTGAGGATCTGCTCGGTCGCGTGCTCGCGGATCAGGTTGCGCACGGCGGATGTCGCCACCATGATTTCGTAGGCGAGCACACGCCCTTCCGCGTCGATCCGCGGCAGGAGCTGCTGGGAGATGACCCCCTGCAGGCAATCGGCCAATTGGATCTTCACCTGCTGCTGCTGATGCGGCGGGAACACATCAAGGATGCGGTCGATGGTCTGTGCTGCGTCCGGCGTGTGCAGCGTGGTCAGCACGAGGTGCCCGGTCTCCGCCGCGGTCAGGGCGGTGGACATCGTGTCCAGATCGCGCATCTCGCCGACGACGATCACATCCGGATCCTGGCGCAGGGCCCGCACGAGGGCGTTCGCGAACGACTTCGTATCGGCATAGACCTCCCGCTGCTTCACGATGGAGAGCCGGTTCTCATGGAGGTACTCGATGGGATCCTCGATGATGATGATATGCTGGCGCCGCTCGTAGTTGATCTGGTCCACCATCGCCGCCAGCGTCGTCGTCTTGCCCACACCCGCCGGGCCGGTGACGAGGACCAGTCCGTTGGGCTTGCGGGCCAGCTCCGAGACGATGCGCGGCAGGCCGAGATCGTGAAGCGACCGGATGTCTTTGGGCACCAGCCGCAACGCCGCTTCAACACTGCCGCGCTGCAGGTGGACGTTGATCCTGAAGCGGCCCAAGCCCTGCACATCAATCGAGAGGTCCAGCTCGAGATCCCGCTCAAATTGCGCCTTCTGCCGGTCGGTCAGCAGGCTGTAGACGAGCCGTTTGGTCTCGGCGCGGGACAGCGGCGCATACGCCGTCGGCATGAGCTCGCCGTAGATGCGCAAGACCGGCGGCGTGTGCTCCGTCAGATGAATATCCGAGGCATGCCGCGCAAACGCCAGCTCGAAGAGCTCGCGCATATCCTCCACCGGCCCGGTCGGCGTCTCCAGCACCGCCACCGGCCGCGGCTGAATTTCTGTGTCTCTGTGTGGATTCTGTGTCATCTGTGGTGTCGTGGTCTTATTGAACATCGCGGGTCGCTCGAATCTCGCGGACCGCTAACTGCAATTCTTCTGGGCTGTCGGCATACCGCAGCGCCTCCTCCAAATCCACCTCGCCCGAACGGTAGCGCTGGTACAGCGCCTGGGTGAACGTCTGCATCCCGGCCATGCCGCCGTCGTGCAGCGTTTCGGGCAGCTCACTCGTCCGGCCTTCGCGCAGCAGCTCCCGCATCCGGGGTGTCGCGACGAGGATCTCGCACGCGGGGATGCGGCCGGTGCCGTCCGCGCGCATGAGCAGCCGCAGCGAGACGATGCCGCGCAGCACCAGCGAGAGCCGCAGGCGGATGAGCGAATGTTGCGAGGAGGGGAAAAACGCAACAACCCGCTCGACGGTCGTCACGACGTTGTTCGTGTGGATGCAGCTCAGGACCAATTGCCCTGCCTCGGCCGCGAGCAGGGCCGCTTCCATCGTCTCGCGCTCGCGGATATCGCTCACATACAGAACATCCGGGCTCTGCCGCATGACGTGCTTGAGCCCTTCGCTGAAGGAGCGCGTATCCACGCCGATCTCCCGCTGGTTGATGATCGCCTGGGCCTCCTCAAACTGAAACTCAATAGGGTCTTCGAGCGTCACGATGTGCTTGGCGGTGGACTGGTTGAGAAAATCCAGCATCGAGGCCACCGTCGTGGATTTGCCCGAGCCGGTCGGGCCGGTGATGAGGACAAGGCCGTGTTGCTCGCTCATGAACCGCGTGAGCACCTCGACGGGCAGGTTGAGCTCCTCAAAGCTGGGGATGAGTCGGTTGATGCGGCGGATGACCAGAGCGATGGTCCCCTTCTGCCAGAGGATGTTGGCGCGAAACCGCCCCACCCCGGCCCGGTCAAACGCAAAGTTCAGCTCCCGATCGGCGTGAAAGAGCTGGCGCCGGTCCGGGCCCATCAAGTCGGTCGCAAACTCCGTGATTTCCTCGCGGGTCAGCTTGTCGCTGCCGACGGGGATGAGCTTGCCATGGATGCGCAGGAAGGGGGTGGTGCCGACCTTCAGGAAGAGATCGGAGGCGTCTTGCTCCGACATCGCGCGGAAGAGCCGCTCAAGGTCCATTGCGTCTCCTAAGTATAGCACACCCCAAACGGTGAACAAGCTGTCCGACACCGCGTTAGGCGGCGGGCGGCTTGAGAGAGGCCAGGATCAGACGGCGCAGGTTCCGGTAAAACGCCGCCAGCTCCGAAAGCTGCAGCGGGACCACCATGCGGGGCAACACCCGAAAGGTCTCAACCTCCCCAATCAGCCGGGACCACAGAAACGGCTCGATGGACGCGTCTTTCTGCTTGGCCCGGGCCAGCCACGTCAGGATGCGCTGCTGGTCGTCCTTCAAGAGCAGATACAGATCCACATAATCTTTGATATCCAAACGCCCCTGGATGGCAGCGACTTTGTTGAGCGTGATGTTCTCCAGCGTATCCACCAGCCACGTTCCCCGCCGCACGGGGACCCCCACGCGAAACGGCACATCGTGCACCACGTCCACCCGCAAGCCGTCCGGATGCCGCAGCCGGATAAACTGCGGGGTGCGTGACTCGACGGTGAGTCGCAGCGATGGCAGCAGGTGCTGGAGGGTCGGCCAGACCACCTCCAGCGGCTGGTCGTTCGTGAAGAGATCCAAATCGTCGGAGTAGCGGTGGAAGAGATAAAACGCCGCGAGCGCCGTGCCGCCGGTCAGATAGAAGGACGCTGCGAAGACCGCTTCGGCAAAGAGGGCATCCAGAACGTTGCGCTGCAACGGCGTTAGAAGGTCGGGGCGGGCTGCGTCCATAGCGCAACGGCTTCTTCCCAGTGGCGCCGAATTTTCTCATCCAGTCTCAGGTGCGGCAGGGCGCGTCGGACCGCCTTGAGCGAAACGTACTTCACGAGCTCCTCTGGCCCCAGCCGCTCCAGCATCCTGGCCAGCAGCCACCGACGCTGCTCAAAGGGCGCATGCGTCAACAGCTCCCGTACCTCTGCTTCGGTCAGGTCGTAGTCCCAGAGAAACCACAGTCGCGTTTTGCCCTCCTGTTCCCCGTGTGGCTCAAGGGCAAGTGCGGTTCTCGTGCGAACGAACTCCATGGTCGCCACCCGCCCTAAACTGGAGAGCGAATCAAAATAGACGTTGCGCCGCAGATAGCGTCCAAGCTCACGCATCTCCTTGTCGCTGAATCTGATTGTAACAACCACGCTTTTCTTCATTGGACTTATAATTGTATTCTATTCGAATACAAAAATCAATGGCGGTGGAGAAAATAGAAACGTCCCGCAGGCGAGCAACGCGAAAAGCCACACTACCCATTCACCGAAGCGGACGTAGGGGGTCTGCTCCGAGCGGGGTGTGATGAGAGCGGCCAGAATGGCAGGCTCGGACGAACGGCTGCGCACCAGTTCCCTGCCCTGCGGGTCGATGACCGCCGAGATGCCGGTCTTCATGGCGCGCACCACATAGCGGCCGGTTTCCACGGCGCGCAACTGGGCGGCGTCGGCGTGTGCCTGGGCGACCGCTGGGTGGGCGAAGACGCCGTCGTTGCCGCCGGTGATCAGGATCGTTGCGCCGTCGCGCACGCTCTCGCGCGTCAGCGCAGGTAGCAAGACCTCTTGGCAGATGAATCCGCCCAGGACCAGATCGTGCGCGCGGATCAGTTGGCTGCCCTTCCCCGGGGAGTACTGCGACTGGCCGCGAACGGCGATGCGGTTCCACCCCGCGGGAATGTACTCTGAGAACGGCACCAATCCCCGCTTGTGGTACCAGCCGACCGTGCCCTCACGGGTCCAGGCGACGAGCGTATTGTGATCGTGTCCCTGCTCGACGGTATCCAGTCCGATGACCAGCACCGCATTGGT
>JACQHS010000019.1 GCA_016198915.1 Candidatus Omnitrophota bacterium | reverse complement strand
CGGCCCATCTTTTCCGCGATGGGCAAGACGATCATCCACGCCGGCGGGGTGGGCATGGGCTCCGTGCTCAAATTGGCCACGAACCTCATGCTCGCGCACCTCGTCTCAGGATTTGCCGAAGGCTTGCTGTTGGTGCAGCGCGCCGGCATCGAGCCCAAACGGTATCTGGAGGTGCTCGAGGCGAGCACGTTTCGCTCGCCCTGGTATCAAACGAAAGGCATCGGGATGCTCAAGCGGGATTTCTCCACCCATTTTGCGCTGAAGCACATGCGCAAGGATCTTCGGTTGATGGGCGAATTGGCAGCCGAGCTCAGCATTGCGCTCCCAACTACCAAAGCCGCCGAGCAGCTCTTCGCCGCCTCCGAGGCCTCGGGGAAGGGCGAGTTGGACTACTCCGCGATCCTGGCACAAGTGGAGGCAGGCGTTCCCTGAACACCATGCAGCTCTCCTCACGGTCCGCCGCCGCGGACCAACGGAAACTCGCGCCGCTGCGCCGCGACGTCCATTTCGTGGGCGAGCTTCTGGGGCAGGTTTTGATTCATCAGGAAGGCCGGGCCTTCTTCGACGTGGAGGAGCGCATCCGGCAGCTGGCTATCCGGATCCGCCGCCGGAGCAGCGCGCAAGGAGACGCGGCCCTGCGTCGTCTCCTGGGGCAGCTGCCGATGGCGTCCGCGGAAAAGATCATCAGGGCCTTCTCGGTCTACTTCCAGCTCGTGAATATGGCCGAAGAGAGCCACCGCCTTCGGCGCAAACGGTACTACGAGGCGCTGCCGGGATTCCATCCCCAGCGAGGGTCTATCGAGGACGTGGTCCATCGGCTGCATGCCGCCCGCGTCCCCTTCGAAACGCTCGTCAAGCGCTCCGAGGACCTGGCGATTACGCTCGTCCTGACCGCGCATCCCACGCAGGCGCTCCCGCCCACGATTCTAAGGAAGCACCGCGCCATCTGGGATCTCCTGATGCAGCGCCAGCTGCTCAATCCGGTGCCGAAAGAAGCCTCTGCCATCACCCGCGACGTGCTGGAAGACATCATGGAGCTGTGGCAGACGGATGAGGTGCGTCCCGACCGACCTACCATCGAGGACGAAGTTGAGCAGGGGCTGTACTACCTCTCCTCCGTGCTCTATGACGCGCTCGCCGATGTCATCATGGCGTTCCGCACTGAGGTCGAGCGGGTCTACGGCCGCACCATGCCGCTGCGCTGCCTCGTGCGGTTTGGCAGCTGGATCGGCGGCGACAAGGACGGCAACCCCAACGTCACGCACGAGTCGCTCCGATGGGCGCTCTTGCGCTACCGGAAAGCCATCCTGGCGAACTACCTCATGTCGCTGGAGCGCCTGGAGGAGCGGTTGACGCATTCCGATCAGCTGTGTCGGGTCCTGCCGGCGTTTCGCCGGTCGCTCGCGAGCGACCGGCGCAGTTTTCCGGCCCTCGTCGAGTCCCTGGACGCGCGCTTTCCTCACCAGCCGTACCGCCAGAAGCTGGCGATCATGAGCCACCGGCTGCGGCAGATGTTCCGCCACCCCTCCGAGATCGAAGGCGGCTATGCCAGCGCCGAGGAGTTCCTGCGTGATGTCCAACTGATCCAGCGCAGCTTGAAAGCCCACCGGGCCGATTCCATGGCGGAGCGGGCCGTGGCAAAACTGGCGCTACAAGTGACGCTGTTCGAGTTCGTGTTCACCCGGCTCGATGTCCGGGAGCACAGCCAGCGCCACCTGGAGGCCTTCGCGGAGCTCGCGCGCGCCCATGAACTCTCGCCTGACGATCCGCGGATGATGTCGGAGGCGCAGCGTCGCGCCTTGCTGGATCAGCTCCTGGGCCAGCCCCGCTACGTGGAGCTGCTGAAGGGCGGCTCGCCATCCACGCGGGAGGTCATCCGGACCTTCCAGGTCATGGGCGAGTACCTGGAGCATATGGATGCGGAGGCGATCGACGGCTACATCATCAGCATGACCCATGAACCAAGCGACGTCCTCCTCGCGCTGTGGTTCTTCCAGCAGACCGATCTGTTCCGGCGGACCACCCGCGGCTGGTGGAGCGGCGTCAACATCATCCCGCTCTTCGAGGGGATCTACGATTTGCGCCGCGCGCATGAGACGATGGACGACCTCTACCGGCACCCGGTTTACCGCCAGTACCTGAAAGCGCGCGGCAACGCTCAGCAGATCATGCTCGGCTACTCGGACTCGAATAAAGACGGCGGATTTTTCACCGCGAACTGGGAGCTGTATCAGACACAGCGTCGCCTGCACGCTTTGGCCAAGGCGCACCGCGTCCGCTTGCAGCTCTTCCACGGCCGCGGCGGGACGATCGGCCGCGGCGGAGGGCCCCTGCACCAGGCGATTTTGGCGCAGCCGCGCGGCACGCTCAGCGGGCGCATCAAGATCACCGAGCAGGGCGAGGTGGTGGCGGCCAAGTACGCCAACCCGATGATGGCGATGCGCAATTTGGAACTCGTGCTTGCGGCGGTGCTGGAAGCGACACTCATCACGCCTCAGCCGTCCGTGCGGCTCGCGGAATGGGAAGCGGCTGTTGAGGCGTTCTCCCGGGCCGCCTTCCAGCGCTACCGCGAGGTGGTGTATGACGACGAGGCGTTCGTGGCCTACTTCGAGCAGGCGACCCCCATCGATGCCATCAGTGAGTTTCGCATTGGGTCCCGTCCCGCACGCCGCACCGCCTCTAGACGGATCGAGGATCTTCGGGCGATTCCGTGGGTGTTCAGTTGGAACCAAAGCCGGCACTTGATCCCGAGCTGGTTTCCCTTCGGCAGCGCGGTGGAGCAGTTCTGCCGGCAGCAGCCGCAGGGGCTCGCGTTCCTGCAGCAGATGTACGCGGAATTTCCATGGTTTCACGTCATGGTAGATTTCGCCCAGATGAGCCTGGGGATGGCGGACATGCGCATCGCCCGGCAGTACGCAGCGCTCGTGCGCCCGAAGGCGCTGGGTGAGCGGGTGTTCGCAGAGCTCGAAGGAGAGTTCGCGCGCTCCGTCAGGGCGGTCTTGGCGATTACGAAGCAGCGCGAGCTCTTGGACGCCAACTATGTGCTCCAAAACGCCATTCGTCTGCGCAACCCGTACGTGGATCCGATCAGCTTGCTGCAAGTGCGGTTTCTCAAACAGCGCCGCCTGATGCGCGGGGCGCGTGCGCGCAAACAGCTTGAGCGTGCGCTGGCGCTGACGATCAACGGGATCGCGGCGGGGATGAGGCACACTGGTTAGGAGTGATCAGTGATCAGTGGTCAGTGGGTGGCCGATGAAGAAAATCGTCCTCTTGAGGCACGGAGAGAGCACGTGGAATAAGGAGAACCGGTTCACGGGCTGGACCGATGTGCCGCTGAACGAGCGGGGCATCCAAGAGGCCCGTGAGGCGGGGCAGCTGCTGCGCAAGGAGGGCTACACATTTGACCTCGCCTACACGTCCGTTCTCCTGCGCGCGATCGACACGCTGCGCCTCGTGCTGGAGGAGATGAAGCTTCAATCCATTCCGGTCATTCAGCATTGGCGGCTCAATGAGCGCCACTATGGCGCACTGCAAGGTTTGAACAAGGCTGAGACGGCGGCGCGTTATGGAGAAGACCAAGTCCTCATCTGGCGGCGCAGCTACGATATCCGGCCGCCGGCGCTCACCCCTGGCGATGAGCGCCACCCGGGAAAGGATGCCCGGTACGCTGCTCTGAAGCCGGAGGAGCTGCCGCTGACCGAGTGCCTGAAAGACACCGTCGCGCGCTTCCTGCCGTATTGGCACGAGACCATCGCACCCACGGTGCGCGAGGGCAAACGGGTCCTCATCGCCGCCCACGGCAACAGCCTGCGCGCGCT
>JACQHS010000020.1 GCA_016198915.1 Candidatus Omnitrophota bacterium | reverse complement strand
GACTTGACGAGGTAGTCGTCGGCGCCGAGCTTCATCGCCTCCACCGCCGCCGCTTCATCCCCGTGGCCGGTCACAATGATGGAGACGGCATTCGGCTTGATGGTCTTCAGCCGCCGGAGCACTTCAATCCCCCGGATATCCGGCAGCTGCATATCGATGAGGTACACATCGTAGTCCTTGCCGAAGAGCTGGTCCAGCCCCTCCCGGCCGGTCCGGCAGACGTCCACGACGCAGGCCTCTTTTTCCAGCGCCTCGCGCGTCAGGAGCGCCTGGCCTTCGTCGTCCTCGAACAACAGCACCGAAGCGGGTTTCGAAGCCATGCTTCTGTTTTACTCCGGAAAGCGCACAATGTCCAAGAAAAGCCCCAGGGCTCGAATCCGCTCCTGAAACTCTTCGTAGCGAATCGGTTTCACCACGTAGCTGTTGGCACCCAGCGTATAGCAGCGGTTGACCTCGAGCTGGTCATCGGTGGACGTCAGCATCAGGACTGGAATGAGCCGCAACTCCGGATCGGCTTTAATGCGCTCCAGCACGGCGAAGCCGTCGGCTTTCGGCATCTTGATGTCGAGGAGGATGAGGCCGGGCTTCGGGAACTTCGTCCGGTCGTGGTACTGGCCCCGGCGGGTTAAGTAGTCGATCGCCTGCTGGCCGTCAGCCATTTCGACGAGATTGTTGACCACCCCGCCCGCCCGGAGGTTCTCGCGGATGAGCAGGCGGTGGCCGTCGTCATCTTCCACGAGCATGATCGTCACGGATTGCTTCGCAGGCATCTCCATCGGTCACCCCCTCGTTGCCACTGTGTGAGCCGTCGGCAGCGTGAAGAAAAACGTGCTCCCTTGGCCTTTCGTTGAGGTCACCCACACCCGTCCGCCGTGGGACCGGATGATCTTCTTCACGTACGCCAGCCCGATGCCCTCTCCCGGCACATCGACGGCTTGCAGCCGCGTAAACATGTTGAAGATCCGCTCTTGATCGTCCGGGCCGATGCCGATCCCTGTATCGCGGATGAAGCACTCGACTTCCTGCTCGCGCGTCGTCGCGCCGATCTCAATGCATCGGTGTTCCGACGGCCCCATGAAGTTAATGGCGTTGGAGAGGAGATTGGAGAACGCCTGGTTCATCTCGTTGCGCCGGCACGGAACACCCTGCGGCAGCGGATGGCGGATCACCCGAATGGCGCGTTCTTCCAGCTGGTGATGGAACGTGGCCAGTACGTCGTCGAGAATCGCGGCGAGGTCCTGGGGCTGGATGGGATCGGCCTTGCGTCCGACACGCGAGATCGCCAACAGCGAGGCCAGCAGGGTGTCCATCTTTTCCACGCCCTTCGCGATGAAGCGCAGCGACTCGGCAAATCGCGTCTGGAGGTCGCCCTTGAGGGTCGTGACCTCGACGCGCAGGCCGTTGGACGACGTTTCGGCGGCAATGCGGTCAAGGGCCTGCACCGTTTCCTGCATCAACGGCTCCAGCCGCTTGGAGAACCCTTGGACGTTGATGAGTGGAGCGCGCAGGTCGTGTGACACGACGCGCAGCAGGTCCTCCATCTCCTGGTTCAGCACGGAGAGCTCCTGCGTGGACTGCTCCAGCCGCCTCGTGTAGTGCTCAAGATTCGCCTTGGAGGTCTCGAGTTCTTCCACCATGCGGTTAAAGGACCTCGCGAGGTCGCTCAGCTCATCGTTGGTGGTGACCGGCACGCGCAGCGCGAGATCCCCGTGCTGGGCGATCCGCTCGGCCGTGCTCGTCAATTCCGCCAGCGGGGTGGTGATCCCCTTCGTGTAGTAGCGGCCGAACACCATCACGGCGATCAGGACTTCGATGACAATCAGCCCCGACAGCAGGAAAAAATGCCCCAAGGGCTCAGCGAAATCGGTTGGGAAGGCCACCGAAATCACCGTCACCGGCATCTCGCCCAGACGAAGACGAGCAAACGCCACCACTCGATGGCGGCCGACACGGTCCACCCACACTCCCTCCGCCGCCTGGAGACGCTCGTGGACTCGGTAGAACCCCTCTTGCGCCAGCGTGCGGTAGCCCTTCGGATGGCCCACGAGGCGGCCGTCCGGGGCCGCCGCAAACACGTACCCGTGAGTTCCTAGGGCAGCGTCGGGGAGTCTCGCGACCCGGTCGTCGAGCGATTGATCCCGCGGCATGGCCTGAAGAGTGGAGCGAAGATGCATGAGGGCGCGATCTTGGACATGGCGTTCAGTGATCATTTGACCAAGGGTGTAGGTGGCGGGCAGCATCAGGCACAAGATGGCGATAGCGAGCACGTAGGTCGTCGTGAGGAACTGGACGGCGATGGGCAGCGCGCGCACCGCGGGCGCCTGGGTGAGGCGCCGGCTGCACCAGGCGACGATCGGATGCAGCGCGCGCATGGTGCCAAAATAGCAAAAGGCGCCCATCATCCCGCCGACGAGCGGGATGGCGGGCAGCGTTTTGAGAATCTCCGTAATCGGCTGGTGAGCCTTCCAATGGACCACGCCGGTTCCCACGAGGTAACCGATGGCCGACGCGGCCAGGCACCCCATGGCCACCTGCCAGGGCAGACGCAGCGCCTGTTCATACACCATGCGCACGCGCTCCGCCTCCACTGGCTCGCCGTTCGCCCACCGTGTCAACGTGTGATGAATGGGGTGATACGACCGCCAGGGGAGCACGAGCACGCAGAACCCGCCGACGAGCGGGACGAGCGTGGTGTACATGAAGTACGTCCACGCCCATTGCTGCTCATTGAGCAGCCAGATGAAAAATCCGTAGGTAAAGGCTGGACCGTAGCCGAAGCACAACAGGCCAATGATCCACACCCGAAGCACCCGTTTGAGGGCGCGCTTCGGCGTCGGCAATTCAGCCATCGGAGCCGTATGATCCTTCATAGTGTTTTAAGCGCGGTTAAGTGCCGGGACATAAGTATAAGTATACCTGACGAGGGAGTTACAGGAGGGCCGCCCAGCGCAAAAACCGCAGGAGGGCGATGCGATGATGCAGCGCGAAACCCAGGAAACGCCGCGCGGTGATGTCGTCCGCGTGGAGCATGCGGCCGTCTTCGTCCTGGATACCGTACGTTTCAATCCGCCACCGCAGCAGCGGTGAGCGCCACGGGGCGAGCACATGCGGCCAGGCAAGACGGAAAGCCACGAGGGCCATCCGTAGCCAGAGCATTACTTCGCGGCTTGCCTCGCGGCTTGCAATGCGGCGTCGTAGTTCGGGTGCGAGGTCACTTCCGGGACATATTCCACGTAGCGAACCGTGTCGCTTGAGTCGATCACGAAGATGGACCGGGAGAGCAAGCGCAGCTCCTTGATGAGCACGCCGTAGGCGGTGGCGAACGATGCGTCCTTGTGATCGGAGAGGACCTGGACCTTGTCAATCCCGGCGGCTCCGCACCACCGCTTCTGCGCGAAGGGTAGATCCGCGCTGATGGTGAGAATTGCGACGTTCGGGAGTTTGGCGGCTTCCTGATTGAAGCGCCGAGTTTGGGCATCGCAGACCGGCGTGTCGAGCGACGGAACGACGCTGACCAGCCGGGTTGTGCCCCGCGAGCTGGCGAGGGTCACCGGTGAGAGATCCTGCGCCAAGACCTGAAAGTCCGGCGCCTTTTGGCCGACTTTCACTTCAGGCCCGATCAGCGTGAGGGGGTTGCCCTTGAACGTGACGACCCCGGTGCGCTCCCTCGTTGGAGACGCGGTAGCAATGGCCATGTGTGCCTCCTTAAGGTAGAGGTGCGTGTCTAGGGCCCTCATCGTATCGGAATCGAGAAACGCCGTCAAGAACTTGACGATCTCCCATCAACCAGGCATCCTGATGGTAAGACGATGCCGTATCCGTTGCTATTGCACTCTAAGCACTGCGAGGCGCCGGTGACCTATGAGCCATTCGGGGAATGGCTCGTCCCCTGGCGATTTGACTCTTTGGAAACGGAATACCGAGCCCTGCGGACCGGCGCGGGCCTGATCGACTACTCGACTCAAGCCATCATTGAAGTGCGCGGAGCGGACCGCGCCGACTTTCTCCACAACTTGCTGAGCAACGATATCAAACGGCTCACGGCGGGCCAGGGCTGCCGGGCAGCCCTGCTCACGGCAGGCGCGAAACTCCTAGCCGAGCTACTCGTGGTGGCCGATGCGGATACTCTGTGGCTGTTGTGCGATGCCAACCGCGCCCCGATGGTGCTGCAGACACTCGAGCAGTATCGATTCTCGGAAGAGGTCACGCTCACCAACCACGAGCGGCGAAGCGCGGTGCTGGCGCTGCAGGGACCGCGCACGCTTGAGATGCTCTCGACGCTGGTGGGCGCGCGCAGCGACCTCCAGCATCCCGGCGATCATGTGGTGTGCTCGTTCCACGACGTGCCGCTGCGGATCATCCGGCACACCCTCACCGGAGAGGCCGGCGCGCTCTGCCTCTGCCCGGCTGAGCAGGCTCACAGGATGTGGTCACAGCTGGCTGGGCAGAAGGGTGCCACGCTCGTCGGGTGGGAAGCGCTGAACACCGCGCGGATCGAGGCCGGCATCCCCTGGTACGGCATTGATATGGATGAATCCGCCTTGCTGCCTGAAACCGGACTGGAAGCCCAGCTTGCCAGCGACACGAAAGGCTGCTACGTGGGACAAGAAATCGTCGCCCGGATGCAGACCTACGGTTCGGCCAGCCGGAAGCTGGTGGGGCTGCGGTTTGATGGGGATCAAGTGCCAGGACCCGGCGATGCGCTGGAGCAAGACGGCAAGGAGGCCGGGAAGGTCACCAGCGCGTGCTTCTCTCCGACGAGAAAGCAACCGATCGGTTTTGGCTGGGTGAAGCGCGGGTTCTACGGGCCGGGAACACAGCTGGAGCTGCTTCGGTGGGGAATCCGCCTGCCGGTCACGGTTGCGGCGCGGCCACTCGTCCCCTGAACAAATATCGCATCGAGATGCGGGCGAGGCACACCGCGAGCAGCTTTTTTATCGCGTTGTCATAACCGACTTCTCCATGGATCGTCCGTAAGAGCGCGTGCGGCGGCAAGCGTCGCAGCCGGCGTACCGTTTCATCACACAGACGATCCTGCGCGGTGAGGAGTGAGGTAAACAGTTGCGTCAGGTATCCTGCCCGATACTGATGGTAGTAGGTTTTCACCCATGTCGCTGAATAACGGCCAAGCGCGGTGAGGTCGTTGTCCTGAATCGCCTGGGTCACAGCATCGGCGGCCATGCGAGCGGCATCCATCACAAAGCGGAGGCCCTCACCGATTACCGGATTACCCTGCAGGGCGATATCACCGACCAGGATGAGGTTCTTGTGATGGAATTGCCTGAGCGGTGCGCCGCTCCGAAAGATTCCTCCATTCACCTCCAGTACGGTGTGTTCCGCACGTGCGCTGACGCGGCGGAACTCGAACATGCGGTCGAGCAAGCGAGGGGCGTTCCGGAACTTTGCCTGATCAAGTGTTCCATAGCCGAGAATTGCGGTGCGGCCGTCCAAGGGAAAGAGCCACCCGTACCCCCTGCCAAAATGGCTTCCAAAGTACAGGTCAATCGTGTGCGGCTCGCTTCGTAGAGGGACGAGACATTCAACGCCTAGGGCTTGCTTGACACGCCGCTGGGGCACCAGCTGGAAATATTGCTCCAACACCCTTCCTACCCCCGAACAGTCCGCAAAGACGGTCGCGCTAAAGTCGTGCGTGGCCGATTGTGAGGCAACGGTGATCCGCTGAATCCCCTCTCGCTCGATTCGCACATCGGTCACCGTCGACTGAAACCAAAGCTGTGCGCCACGGCGCTCGGCTTGTTGGGCTAGGAACGCCAGCAGTTTCCTTCGATTGATCATCTGACCCAGCCCATGAACTGTCACGAAGGCATTCCGCGACGCAAGATGCAAAGTATCGATGGGCTGGGCGATCTCGTCGGGGATGCCCCACTCTCGCAGATTGATAAAACTGGCTGAGGTGAGGTATGCGGCCTGATCTGCGGATTTCTTCTTGTCGATGACGGTGACACGCAAGCCTTTCTCTGCTGCCTTCCAGGCAAGGGTCAAGCCGGCTGGACCGGCGCCGACGATGAGAAGATCAGTGCGTGTCATTGATCCGGTGGCGCCTTCGTTGAATCGCGCGTGCTATTGCTCTTGCTGATAGCGGATAAACTCCTGCAGATGGGTGAGGGACTGGAGATTTGGCATCCGGTCGAGGAAGACTTTGCCCGCAAGATGATCGCACTCATGCTGGATGATGCGGGCGAAAAATCCCCGCGCCTGAAGCCGCACCTTCTCCCCCTTCCGGTTGTACGCCTCAACCTCCAGCGACTCCGCGCGTGGGACTCTCCCGCGAAACTCATTGACGCTCAGACACCCTTCCCAATCCTCGACCAGCTTTTTTGAGGTGCTGAGGATCTTTGGATTGACGAGGATCGTCAGCGGGATCGGTCCCTCACCGGGATAGCGGCGATTCTCGGTCACCTCGATCACCGCGAGCTGCTTGGATTCGTGCACCTGGGGTGCTGCGATCCCCACGCCGTCGTACTCGCGCATCGTCTCAATCATGTTGTCAATGAGCCGCTGGATCTCCGGGGAGGTGATCGTCTCTTTGGGCACCGACACCGACGGCTTGCGAATGACAGGATGACCGAGGCGGGCAACCTTTAGGATTGCCATGAGTAATTAGCCGGACACGAGGGGATTGGACGTGCGGCCGCGCTTGGTCAGGGGCTCGTACTCCGGGTGGCGCTTGAGGTAGGCGCCGGAGATGTACGAGCAGGAGGGGATCACGGTCAGCCCTTCGGCCTTCGCGTATTCAAAGGCCGCCTTGCTCAATTTCTCCGCGATCCCCCGCCCGCGGAACACTTCCGGCACGTAGGTGTGGTAGAGGTCAATGTCCTTGCCGCTGAGCCGGTACATCAGGCAGGCTTCATAGCCCTCCAGCGCAACACAGAACCGGCGGTGTTCCCGCTCGTGCCGAACGTTGATGGGTTCTGTCATAGTGGAATCATTATAGTTGACGTCGTAGACCGCTTCAACTATGGCGGCGGGTGGCACGGCGTTCGCGCAGCCGCGAATCCAGATTTTGTCGCCTTCGCCTCGCGCGGCGAGAAAATCTGCTGAGCGGCTAGCGAATGCCGTGGCAGGCCCCGCCGCAGTAACCACAGCGACAGGACTTGCCACTATTGGTATGATACTAGGCATCATGGACCCCGTCGGACAGTTGCTGGATCAGATCACAGAGATGCTGCCGGAAGACCGGCGGGCGCTGCGCAAACTCAAGACGCGCGTTGCCGCTGAGGCGCACGCTCCGCTCATCCGCAATGATGCGCTGCTGGGCCGCTACCGGCACGAGGTAGCGCGCGGCCAACGCCCGGCCGATGCGCGGGTTGAGCAGATCCTCACGCTCAACGGCATCCGATCCCAATCGGGCATCGCCACCGTCACGGTGATCACTGAACCCTACGCCTGCCCCGGCCGGTGTGTCTATTGTCCCACCGAAGCGCACGCCCCAAAAAGCTACCTCACCAATGAGCCGGCCGTCATGCGCGCGCTGCGCAACGACTATGACCCCTACCGCCAAGTCCGCAGCCGGCTGGAGGCGCTGACGGAGACCGGCCATCCGACCGACAAAATCGAGCTCATCATCAAGGGCGGGACGTGGTCGTTTTACCCGGATGCATACCAGCGGACGTTCGTGAGGCGATGCGTTGAAGCGGCGAATGACTTTGGGGGCGTGGGGCGTGAGACGGGGGACGGGGGAACGCTTGAAACCGTGCAACAGTTCAATGAAACAGCAAAATCACGGATCATCGGGATCACGATTGAAACGCGGCCGGATTATGTGGATGAAGCGGAAATCCGGCGGCTGCGCGAACTGGGCGTCACGAGGGTGGAGCTGGGAGTCCAATCACTTGAGGAAGCGGTTCTCGAGCGCGTCGTCCGCGATCATGGCACGACAGCAATCCGTGAGGCGACCCGCCTGTTGAAAGATGCCGGCTTTAAAGTCGCCTATCACCTCATGCCGAACTTGCCTGGGGCGACACCCAGCAGCGACCTGGAGACGATGCGTAGGCTGTTTGCTGACCCTGACTACCAGCCCGACACCTTGAAGTTGTATCCGTGCGTCGTCATCGAGACCGCCGAGCTCTTTGACTGGTGGAAACAGGGGCGCTATGTCCCGTATGACGACGAGACGCTGATCGAGCTGTTGGTCCAGATGAAGCAGCTGGTCCCGCCCTACGTGCGGATCGAACGAGTGATCCGAGACATCCCGTCGACCTCAATTCGAGCCGGCTGCCTCGTGACCAATCTGCGCGAAGCGGTGCACTGCCGCATGGGCTCCCGCGGCCTGCGATGCCGCTGTTTGCGCTGCCGCCAGGTGCGCGAGACCGCCGACGGTGCCTTCACGCTCGTGCGGCGGGAGTATGACGCCTCGAGGGGGTTGGAAATTTTCCTGAGCTTTGAGGATCCTGACACGGACCGCGTGGCGTCGTTCCTGCGGCTGCGGATTGCTCCGTCAGGGACAGGGTGGGTCCGCGAGCTGCATTCCTACGGCCGGCACGTGCCCCTGCACCAGCGCCGCGACGGCGCCGTCCAGCATCACGGATTTGGACAACGGCTGCTGGCGGAAGCAGAGCGCATCGCGCGGGAGGAGTTCGGCCTGCAGCGGATGGCGGTGATCGCCGGGGTGGGAGTCCGCGACTACTACCGGAAATTTGGCTACGAACTGCAGGAGACGTATATGGTCAAGAGGCTCGCCGCCCGGCCTTAATTCACGAGTTTGTTGCCGGGCTTTTTCGGCGGGTCGTTCTTCGGGCGTTCCGGCGCTGCAGGGTTGTTCTTGAAGGATGGGGTGAGCTCTTTGTTGATTTTCGCATATGCCTGGTCTTCGTCTTCAGAGGCGACGATCGCGCCGACCGGGCACTCCGGCAGGCAGAGGCCGCAGTTGATGCACACTTCGGGATCGATGATCATGAATGGCTGGCCCTGGTAGTCGCCGGGGTGAATGCACTCCACCGGACACACGGTCGCGCAGACGGCGTAGCGCTCCCCCAGGCACTTCTCCACGATCACATAGGACATGACGATCCCCCTTGCGGTTGCAGATCAACCTTGAAGAACCAAGTGCGAATCCGTATCGCGCACACCCTTGATTTGGCGGATGGTGGAGAGGATGACCGCGAACTCCTCGTACGGCTCGGCGTCGATAAACGCGATGATATCATGCTCCCCGGTCACTTGAAAGACCATCTTGACGCCGGCGAGCTTGGCGATGGCCTGCTCCACCGACCGCTCGTTGCCGGGATCGACATCAACCATAATGAACGCTTTCGGCATCCGCCACCTCCGCCGTATTCTAGCGCAGGAACCTCATCTATTCAATCTTTGCCTTCACGTTCCCCGTTCCCCATTCTCCGTTCCGCAGCCCTCTTCGCTCTCCTCGTGGTCACCGGCTGCGCCTCCTCACGATCCTGGATGACCGTCAATGTCCCCCTCACTGACCTGCGCGCTCAGCCGCACACCACCGCCCAAGCCGATGTCCATGACCCGCACGAAGAAACCCAACTGCTGTACGGCGAGCGCGTCCGCGTTCTCGCGCGGCAGAAGGACTGGGCCCGGATCGAGGCCGTCGAACAGCCGGAATTCACGCATGCGCGGCGCTGGCAGGGCTATCCCGGATGGGTCCCCGACGCCATCCTGATGCCGTGGGACCAGCTCATGGATCCGACGATGGTCATCACGGTGAAGTGGGCGCAGGCGTGGCATGACCCGTACCTGACCCGCCCCGCCCCATGGCGGTTTGCCCTCGGCACGCGCCTGCGGGCTGCCGACTATGCCGGGCAGCGCTGGAAAGCGGAGCTGCTCGACGGCACCGAGGTCTGGCTGCGGTTCCAGGATGCGAAATCCTTCGAGGAACTCGCCGCGCTCTCTCCTCCTGAGCGGAGACAGGCCATCGTTCGCAGTGCCGGGGTGTTCATCGGCGATCCCTATTACTGGGGCGGCCGCTCGCCTGTTGGGGGTCTGACCCCGAAGGGGTCTGACCCCGTCGTGATGGGCGTTGACTGCTCCGGGCTGGTAAATCTCGCCTACCGCAGCGCAGGAGTGGACATCCCCCGCGACGCGCACGAACAATTCCTGCGCGCCAAGCCGGTCACCGCCCTCCAGCCGGCGGATTTGGTGTTTCTGTCTGAACGTTCCGATCCCAAGCGCATCATACACGTCATGCTCTACGCCGGCGAGGGCGACGTGATTGAAGGACCAGGGACCGGCCTGGCCGTCCGCCGCATCGCCCTGGCCCAGCGGCTCGGACAGCCGCTGGAGCAGCTATCGCCCGGCGCCGTCGTTGACGAGCAAACCATCTTCTTCGGCGCGTATCTCCCGTAGACAATGAAGACGAATTTTAGATTTTGGATTTTCGATTTTCGATTACGCCGCCAATCCAAAATCCAAAATCCAAAATCAAAAATCTCGTCTGGATGAGTGTGTGGTGGCCGCTCGGTGTCCTCATCGTCATCGTCGCGGCGGTCCTGTCCGCCAGCCGTCTACCCGTGTGCCAATCGGTGTTCCGCTGGCTGCCGGTTCCCCTATGGTGCTATGCCCTGCCGTTGGCGGCGGCCGCCTTCGGCTGGCTGCCGGCCGCGACACCGATTTATCGCTCACTCACCGATCAGCTCCTGCCGACAGCACTCATCTTGCTGCTGCTTGGCGTCAATCTTCCTTCGATCATTCGCAGCAGCGTACCGTCGCTGATCGCCGCAGGCAGCGGTGCGCTCGCGATCATCCTGGGTGCTCCGCTCATGGTCTGGCTGCTGCGCAATGACTTGCCCGCTGAGGCCTGGAAGGGTGCGGGCTCACTGGCCGGCACCTGGACCGGCGGCACCATGAACCTCTTGGCCCTGCGTCCGGTCCTGGACACGCCGGAAGAAATCTTCGCGCCGCTCATCATCGTCGATGCCGTCGTCGCGTACAGCTGGATGGCCTTGCTGGTCGCCGCCTCAGGATGCCAGGAACCGATCAACCGGTGGTTGAAGGCGACCGAGCCCGGGTACCCGCCGAAGGCGGGTGGGCGAGGCAGTCCCGACGCCGCAGGCGGAGGGACGGGCATCCATCGGAACTCGCTTGCCCTCTGTGCGCTCATCGCCGTGAGCCTGACGCTCATCGTCCGGTGGGCCGCTCCCCAGCTGCCGACTTCACCGCTGGTCAGTTCCACCACGGGATGGACGGTCTTGCTCGCCACGACCGCGGCCCTCGGCCTCTCGCTCAACCAGGCGATGCGCCGGTTGGGCGCGCGTGGAGGCGTCCTCGGCTATCCGGCCTTGTACCTCGTGCTCGCTGCGACCGGCGCGCAGGCCAGTGTTGCGGCGCTGTGGTCGGCGCCGGGGTGGCTCGTGGTCGGCGCCGGGGTGGCACTGCTGCATGGCGCGACCCTGCTCGTCATCGGCCGGTGGTTTCGGATTCCCCTTGGACTGTTGGCAACGGCGAGCCAAGCCAATCTTGGCGGCGTCGTTTCCGCACCCCTGGTGGGTGCGGTGTACCACCCGTCGCTGGCCCCGGTGGGGCTGCTGTTGGCGATGGCGGGCAATGCGCTGGGGACGTACCTCGGATGGATTGCGGCGACGATCTGCCGCTGGCTGCTGTGAACGAATTTATGCGAGGGTGCGGAAGACGGCGACGACCTTGCCCAACACGGCGTCCTCTTTCACGCACTGCTTCACCGTGGCCGCATCGCCGACGAGCGCCACGACGATATCGCTGTCATTGGCCGTGGACTGCTGGCGCACGATCACATAATCCCCGTCCAAGATCCCGATCCCGGCGCTGATCATCGTGTCCCCGCGCACCTTCAGCGCGAAGTGCTCCGCAGCCTGCTCGGACGATTTCGCCTTCAACCATGCGCCGTCCACGACCACGTGACCTTCCACGTGCTCCTGCGCCAAGATCGGGGTGCCGGAGCGGATGCGCCCCACCACCGGCACGCGGATCGCCTGCTCAAACGGTGCCACGAGATCCGAAAGGCTGATGCTGCGCGCCCGCGAGTCCCGTTTGAGGAACCCTTTCTTCGCGATCGCATCCAGATGGGTCGTGACACCTCGCAGACTCTTAATCCCGAGCAGTTTGCCCAGCTCGCGGATCGTGGGCGGATAGCCGCGCTCGCGGATCCACGCGCGAATGGTTTCAAGGACCGTTTGTTGGCGATGGGTGAGTTTCTTGGCCATACTGATGAGGATACGAGACAGCCGTCTAGCTGTCAAGGACCCATAGTTTTTGCTGCTCGGATCGCGTCAAGCGTGCCTTCAAGCTGACGTTTGACCCGCTGCAATTCGTCGTCGGTCATTGGGTAGTCGAACAGTTTTTCAAACACCACGACCGCTTGGCGCAGCGCCGCAAGCCCCTCGGCCAATCGCCGCGTTCGCAGATGCTCCTGCCCCTGCGACGCAGACAGTTCCGCGACCCGAAGCGCGGTGGCAGAATCGTCGGGAACATTGTGCAAGCCGTTGAGGTACGCATTGAGCGCCTCGGCGGGTTTGCCGGCTTCCTCAAACCCACGCCCCATCCGCCTCCAATACTCCAAGCCGGTGCGCGGTTCAGCAAACCGCACATCATGTTCCGGGATGAACTCCAGGCTCCACCGCCGCAGAATCGGATAGCTGTAGAGATGCACGCGGATCTCGCGCGGGGTACCACGGCGGAAGACGAGCACGCTCGCCAGGACCGCGCGCCCCTTGAGCGCGGTGGAGACGGTGGCGAACTCATCAATCGAGTCCACCTGCTGGCCGTCCACGCTCACAATGACGTCCTCCGGGCGCAGGTCCGCCTGGAACGCCTGCGACGTTTCTTCCACGCTCACCACCCGGACCCCCACCGTGCTGTCGGCCACGGTGACGCCGCGAAACACTGACGGCCACTCTGCGGCAGTGGCTAGGGCAGTGGATAGTGGATAGTG
>JACQHS010000027.1 GCA_016198915.1 Candidatus Omnitrophota bacterium | reverse complement strand
TCGGCTCCAGCATCATCGGCCTCGAGGAGCACACCCCCGACAACCTCGATGAGGCCATCGAGTACGCGGTCAGCCACGGCACCGACTTTCACCAGTTCATGCTCTACACGCCCATTCCCGGCACCCCGCTCTATGCGGAACATCTGGCCAACAAGACGCTCCTCGATCCCGGTGAATATCAGGAGGGGGATGTGCACGGGCAGTTCATCTTCCGGCACCGGCATCCGCATCTTGCGCGGGGACAAGAGACCGAGTTCCTTTTGAAGGCGTTTCGGCGGGATTTCGAGGTCAACGGGCCCAGTGTGCTGCGCATCGCGCGGACGGTCCTGGCGGGATGGCGGCGCTACAAGCACCATCCCGACCCGTGCGTCCGGAATCGCTTCGCCTGGGAAGCCAGAGACCTCGCCGTCACGTTTCCCGCCACCCTCTGGGCCGCCCGGAAATGGTTCAGCGGGCAAAACCCGCTGGTGTTCCGGAAACTCACGATGCTCTTGGAGGACATTAAGCGGGAAGTGGGGCTGAAGGCCCGGCTGGTGGCACCCCTGGCCGGCCGGTTCGTCTGGTCGAAACTGCGGCGGGAGGACCAGCGCCTCAAAGCCGGCTGGACGTACGAGCCGCCGACATTTTATGAGGCCAATGCCTCCATGCTGCGCTGCCGGCTGCAATGGACCGTTCCTGCCTCGCCCATCAAGTGGGTGGCTGCGTGATGATCCCACCCCCTGCTGGCGGCGGTGCCTCGTCGATGCGACATCATCATCTTCCACCTGACCGACGCCACCTCGGCACCGCCGAGGCCGGCGTCGTGACAAGAACGTGTGGGAACGCCGGCCTTTACCCCGCCTCATGGCGGGGTTTCCAGCAGGGGGTGGGATGAACGAGCGGCCTGACGTGAAATACTGCCCCAAATACTGCGCCTTCCTGCAACAAGAAGTCTGGTCGATTTGCACGAAGCAGTCGGACGGCAGCTGGGAGATCGTGAATTGCCTGGACAAAGATGATGTGTGCTTTGGTCACCCCTGCGTCTTCACCACGGACGGCGGCGAATGGCCGTTTGCGGATCGGCAGGTTCCAATATGCCAAGACCAGCCACGGACACCGTAGCATCCTCCATGGATTTTTCGCAGACGCCGTTCATCGCGATCTGGGAAACCACCCAGGCGTGCGACCTGGCCTGCGTGCACTGCCGGGCGGAGGCGCAGCCCCTGCCGCTTCCCGGCGAACTGACCCATGGAGAAGGCTTAGCGCTGATCAATGAGATCGCCGAGCTGGGCACAAAGGTCTTGGTGCTCAGCGGCGGCGATCCGTTGAAACGCGCGGATTTGCTGGACCTCATTCGGCACGGGAAATCTCGCGGCCTGCGCATGGCGACGATTCCTGCGGCCACACCGCTTCTGGATCGGGGCGCTGTCGACGCGCTGAAGGCGGCTGGGCTCGATCAGATGGCTCTCAGCCTTGATGCCGCAACACCAGAGGACCATGATCGGTTCCGCGGCGCGGCCGGCGCGTTCGAGAAGACGGTGGCGGCGATTCAATGGGCGCATGACGTGGAGCTGCCGGTGCAGATCAACAGCGTCATGAGCCGGCACAACGTTGATGACGTGGATCGGCTCGTCGAGCTGGTTCGGGGACTCGGCATCGTCTTTTGGGAGGTGTTCTTCCTCGTGCCGGTCGGGCGGGGAGCGCAGCTTCCCGGGCTATCGGCCGAGCAATACGAGCAGGTGTTCGCCAAACTGTACCACGTTGCTCAGCAGGTGCGGTTCATCGTGAAGATCACGGAAGCGCCGCACTTTCGACGGTACTACTATGAGCAGCGCCTCCAAGGTCCTAGTGGTACCATCGGGCAGGCTCCGCTGGCGGTTAATGCCGGCAAGGGATTCGTGTTCATCGCCTACAATGGCGAAGTGTATCCCAGCGGATTCCTGCCGCTCTCCTGCGGCAATATCCGCCGCAGCCCGTTGCGAACCATTTACCAGACCTCACCGTTGATGCAGGCCCTTCGCGATCCCAACCGTCTGAAGGGCCGCTGCGGTGTGTGCGAATACCGCGCCATCTGCGGCGGCTCCCGCTCGCGGGCCTATGCGCTCACCGGCGATCCCCTCGCCGAAGAGCCCTGCTGCGCCTACCAGCCGCTCGCGTTTCACTCCGCGTGAACCGGCCGCGGCTGTGGTACGATATCCCTAATGAAAGTCGCTGTCTTTAGCGCCAAACCGTATGACCGGCAGTTTTTGGAGGCCGCCAACGCGCAACACAAGCACCACCTGCAGTTTTTCGAGCCCCACCTGAGCGCCGAGACGAGCGCGTTAGTGGCGGGGTTTCCTGCGGTGTGCGTGTTTGTCCATGACCGGCTGGATGCGTCCGTGCTGCAGCAGCTGGCGTCCGGCGGCACCCGCCTGGTCGCCCTACGGTGTGCTGGCTTTAACAACGTGGATCTCGAGCAGGCCGAAGCGCTCGGCATGATCGTGACCCGCGTGCCGGCCTATTCGCCGTACGCGGTGGCGGAGCATGCCGTCGGCCTGATCCTTGCCCTGAACCGCAAGATCCATCGCGCCCATGCGCGCGTCAGGGAAGGCAATCTGGCGCTCGAGGGGCTCTTGGGCGCTGATTTGCACGGGCAGACGGTGGGAGTCATCGGCACTGGCAAGATCGGTGCGGTGTTTGCGCGGATCATGCACGGCTTCGGCTGCCGGCTGCTGGCGTACGATCCGATTCGGAATCCCGAATGCGAAGCGCTCGGGGCGCGGTACACCGAGCTGGGGGAAGTCTTCGCGCAGTCCGACATCATCAGCCTGCACTGTCCGCTGACCCCCCAGACCCATCATCTGATCAACCGGGAGGCGCTGCGCCAGATGAAGCGTGGGGTGATCCTCATCAACACCAGCCGCGGGGCGGTCATTGACACAAAAGCGGTGGTCGAGGCGCTGAAGTCCGGCAAGATCGGAGCCCTCGGCCTGGATGTCTATGAAGAGGAAGCGGACCTGTTCTTTGAAGACCTCTCCAACCGTGTCATCCAAGATGACGTGTTTGCGCGGCTGCTGACGTTTCCAAATGTCATCATCACCGGCCATCAGGCGTTCTTTACCCGGAATGCGATGGAGGCGATTGCGCAGACAACACTGGCGAACATCACCGCGTTTGAGCGCGGCCAGCCCTCAGGCAACGAGGTGACGGCCTCCAAAGTGAGAAAGGAGGGACACCGTGAGCACACAACGACCGCTCACTCTTGAGGCGGAACCGGCCCGCTATCTCTGGCTGATCGTGCTGGTGCTGGGACTCATCGGACTGACGATCGTCCTGATGACAGCACCCGCCCAAGAGCTGCTGGGCCAAAGCGCTGAAGCGATCCGCGGCGCGTTGCATGGGACGGCCGCGGGGTTGTTCATGGTGACCGCGACAATCGGGCTGTTTCAAGGGTACCGCCTCTTTGCCGGACAAGCGCGCAGTGTCGCAGAGCTTCAAGTCGGCAGCGTCGTCAATGCGGCGCTGGCGTTCTTTACGATTGCCCTGGGCAATTGGGTCTACATCCCCTATCGGGTTTCCGGCGGGCCGCGCAGCTATTTTCTGGAGCACGCGCCAGAGATCCACAAAGTCTTCTTTGAGTTCAAGGAATTCGCCGCCTTGTTTACACTGCCGCTCGCGGCGGCGGCGGCGTTCATCCTCATCTTTTACGGAGCGTCCGCAGTCCGGCGGAAGGATCTGAGCACGCTCGTGGCCGTGCTGCTGGCCCTCGTCTTTTTCTATTTCCTCGTGGCCTTCGGGCTAGGCGCTGCCGTCACCAAGCTCAAATCGGTGTAGGGAGGATCTCATGAGCAGTCCATCCAGGGACGATGAAGCGTCAGACGCTCCGAGTGGAGCCGCTCTCGCCGCGGTTCTTGCGGCCAGCCTCGGGCTGCTGGCGCTGGCGATGGCTCACGTGCTGAGCGAAGTCTCTGTGCCGTTCAAAAATGCCATGCAGTCGCTGGGCAACCTCTGGATGCCGGGTGCGGCGGGCATCGGGCCGTACTCGGGGAAGGAGACCGCAGCGCTCCTTGTGTGGTGGCTCAGTTGGGCGGCTTTGCATGCGGCCTGGAAGCGGCGCGAACTGTCCGTCGGCGGCGTCGCAGCCGTAGCCCTCGTGCTCATCGGGGTTGCCACAACGCTCGTGTGGCCTCCAATCACGGAACTCTTTGTCCATCACTAGACGAGCCATGCGAGCGTTTCGTCTCCAGGTTGCGTGCCTGCTGGTCCTGGGGCTCGCCTGCGGCTCATCCGTCTGGGGCGCTGAACCCCGCGAGTCACCCCGATTTGCTCCCCTGCGCATCATCGGCAAGACGCACACCATCGTTGCGTTCAATGACCTCTCCGGACCGGGTCAGAACGTGCCGGGCCTTGCCAACACCTACGATATGTCGCTGTTCGAGTGGAACTGGGGCGGCCGCCAGTCGACGTTTAACGGCGCTGGGGTGACAACGAATGCGAACTACCCCTTAACCGAGGGTGCGGCGATCTCAACGAATGAACATCTCGGCGTCGCCATGGATTTGGCCACGGGTATTGAGGCCGGATTCCTGTGGCAGCTCTACGCGGTTGGTGGCAACCGGACGGTCGGGCGCGTCTTCGGTGAGGAACTGCCGTGGGATAACTTCGACCGCGTGGGCAGCGGCGTGCAGGAGCACTTCTCCACGGATGTCCACCAGGCCTGGCTCAAGGATACCGAGGGTGACTTGACCTACCAGGTGGTGGGCGGGAACTTAAAAGATTTAGACCTCACGCGCCGGGAAATCAACTTCATGAAGCTGAGCAGTCTCCTCTATCGTCCGCCGGTGACGAATGCCAGTTTCTTCGAGAAGGAAGACCGCAAGATCGAGTCCGGACGCCACCCGCTGCGGGGTGCTGATGCGGTGATCGATCTCCCCTACCTCGAAGATCATCATGTGCACGGCGAGGTGTTCCTGGGGCGCACCAAGCCGACCCCGGTCCAAGAGATTGACCGCGACGTCGTCGGGACGCGCTGGGGGATCGACGTATTGGACGGAAACTTCGGCGTATCTTACGTGGCCACAGAAGGAGAACGCAACCCCTCGATTACCGGCGAACGCCAGCATCTCTGGGCGTTCGACGGGTCCTACCCGCTCCTGAAGTGGTTCACGATTTATGGGGCGGCGGCCCGCAGCGACTATCATCGTACCGTGGAGTTAGAGGGGGACGCCTGGGTGGGTGGGCTGCGGTGGCTTGGGCCGTGGAAGACCGAGTGGCGCGGGCAGTATCAATATGTGGGCGAAAACTACGAGCTGATGGGCCACCACAAGACCGAGCACTACCCGTCAAATTTCCATGGGTTGCAAACGTCCATGAGTGTGCCTGTGCCGCAGGGGTCGGTGAAGGCCGTCCTGTACCAGCTGCACCAGCTTGAGACGAACACACGCTCAGGAGACACGATTTTCGGAGACTCCTACTTTCCTGCGTTGGCGGATTCTGCGCGGGGTGATATCACCGTCTATCGCGTGGCCGGTGACTACGATCTCGGGCAGCACCAGAAGGGCTGGCCGAAGGTCTCCACGTATCTTGAGCAGGCGTTCTTCCGCAAGGAGGCGCCGGATGCCGGCAACAACGACAT
>JACQHS010000016.1 GCA_016198915.1 Candidatus Omnitrophota bacterium | reverse complement strand
GCGAGCTTCAGGCCGAACGTCGTCGGTTCCGCGTGCACGCCGTGGGTGCGGCCGATCATCAGCGTCCGCCGGTGCCGTCGCGCCTGCGCGGCGAGCACCGAAAGCAACGCGCCCAGATCCTTCAGGAGGAGTGACGTCGCCTGGCGCAGGAGCACCGCGAGCGACGTATCGAGCACATCGCTGGAGGTCAGCCCGACATGGAGGTAGCGGCCGTTTTTGCCCACGCGGTCTTCCAGCGTCTCGATGAACGCGATGACATCGTGCCGTGTTGCCGCCTCACGAGCCGCCACCTTCGCCAGATCCACCCTGGCCCGGCGCCGAATCGCCGCCACGGCGGAGCGCGGCACCAGGCCCAGCTTCGCCTGCGCCGCCAGCACGAGCAGCTCCACCTCCAGCATCACCTGCAGCCGGTGGGCGTCATCCCAGAGGGCACCCATCGCTGGGAGGGTATAGCGGGGGATCATGGTCCGGACCCCGTCAGGCGAACCAGACCACAACTCGGCACAAAGGTAGGCGTTTGGGTCACAACGGGTAGTGTGTGAGACACGGCGTGCCTTGGTAGCGATTTATTCTACCACAATCGGTGGGAGGCGTCAAAGGCCCCGCCGCGACGCTGGCACCCGCTTGATCAGATACCCGGAGGGGGTCGCGTACACTTCCTGGACAGCCTTGGGTTCGAGCGGCACAAAGGCCGAGGAGCCGTACACCGCCTCCACAAACGGCAGGTACGAATCGGCCCGATAGAGCACCTCCCAGAACCAGTCGAGGTCAGGCCGCAAGGCATGGACCGTGGGCGGCTGAGCGCGTTGCTGCTGGACCGTGGAGAACCGGCCGCTGATCCGAAGCGGGGCATGGTAGCTGGGAAGCCCCAACGCGGTCAACCAGGGATGCCACTTCACCATCCCTCCGCTAATCTCCCACTGGTCCCCTCGCAACCGAATGGTCTGCCCCTCGCCCAGCGCCTGCTGAGCCGGCTGGTAGGTCAGGGCAAACTCCCCGGCCGCGATCGGCTGGGTGGTCACCGTGGCCACCAGCGTTTCGCCGGTGAGGGCCCCGAAGGTGCGCATCAGCATGAGCCCTGCCGTCGCGAGGGCCGCAAGGAGCGCGACAGCGGTGGTCAGCAGGAGCCGCTGCACCCTGCGCCGGAATCCCACCCTGGCACGGAGCACGCTCACGAGCCCGCCAAGACTCAGCACCCACAGTACCAGGGCCGCCACCGTCGCCGCCGTCAAGGGAGTTTCTCCTTGTGAGCCATTTGACGAATATGCTAGACTACGACTGCCATGTTAACACTGGAACTGGAACCGGTGCAAGACGAACGGCTGGTGTTCGTCCAAGAGGAGCCGGCGCTGGAGATCGCGCTCCCGCAGACCTTCGACCAGCCGCTGCTGACGACCATGCAGCGGGGCAAGCTGGCCAACGCGGAAGCGCTGGTCGCGAAGCTCTACCGCGGGATGCCGGTGAACCCGCAGGGGGGCCTGGGACCGGAGTACCAGGAGCTCGTCACGGAGTTTGCGCCGCTGTTCACCTGGGCGACGGCCTGCTGGGACTATCTATTGTCGACGGAAGGCTGCCGTTTTGTCCCGCGCAACGGCGAACAGAAGGGCGGCGCGCGCGGCGACTACCGCGTGGTCACCGATAAGGATTACTCCCGCATGGTGCACAGCATCTTCCGCGCCTGTGTCGTGACGTTCGCCCAAACCCCTGAGGCCGCCTCGTTGAGTCAGTGGCTGCGGCCGCGGTTCTGGCCGCTGGTCCTTGAGGCGTATCGCCGGCTGGAGCAGCCGTCGGACCCTCGCCAGCGCACCTTAACCCCCTACAGTTACCTGCGCTGCATCCCCTATCAGTTTCTCAACGACTACCACCACCACCTCGTCTATACCACCGTCCATCAGTTGACAGACCGGGAGCGTCAGGCGATCGACACCTACTTCTTCCATTTCTACACCGAAACCGCGACGGCGGACGCCTTGGGCTGCTCCGCAGAGGAGGCCCTGGCACTGCTGCGCCAGGGCCTCATCAAGCTCCTCATTCACCACCGGTTAGTGTATTGTCTGCTGCGCCAGATCGAACGCTATTGAGGAACATTCCTCTTTGAGATTTCGGGGAAATTTGCTATACTTGTTGCAACAATTCTGTGTCGCCGTTTACGTAGAGGAGCCGGCAGCGTATGAGATCGGCACAAGCTAGTGTAGTTGTCATCCCGTTTGCGAAGACCCAGTGGGACATCGTGGCCGGCATTGCGCTCATTCACCTCGGAGCGCTGGCAGCACCCTTCACCTTCACCTGGCCGGCGTTCTGGGTGTTCTTCTGGCTGCAGCTCATCACCGCCCTAGGCATCACCCTCTGCTACCACCGCCTCCTCGCCCACCGCAGCTTTCAAGTGCCGAAGTGGCTGGAGTACGCCCTGACACTGTGCGGATCGCTGGCGCTCCAAGGAGGCCCCATCAAGTGGGTCGCGACCCATCGGGTCCACCACGCGTTTTCCGACCGCCCGCAGGATCCTCACAGCCCGACCCGCGGGTTCTGGTGGGCGCACATGCTGTGGCTCTTCGCCTACGACGAGGTCCTTGATCATCCGACGAAGTACTGGCGCTACGCCCCGGAGTTGGCGCGCGATCCGGTCCATCAGTTCCTGAACAAAACCCACGTGCTCTACACGTTCATTCTCGGCGCCGTCTTGTACGCATGGGGCGGGCTGCCCTTCCTCGTCTGGGGCGTCTTCGTGCGGACCGCGTTTGTGTATCACGGCACGTGGCTGGTCAATTCAGCCGCGCACCTGTGGGGCTACAAGACGTTCAATACGAATGAAGGATCCACGAACAACTGGTGGGTGGCGCTCATCTCCCTCGGGGAGGGTTGGCACAACAACCATCACGCCTACTTGCATTCCGCCGCGCACGGCCTGCGATGGTGGGAGATCGACGTCACGTACCTCGCAATCCGCGCGCTCGGCTGGGCCGGGCTCGCCTCCCGCATCCGTCTGCCGCAGGGCAATCCCGCGAAACTCCCTGCCATCAAGCCACTGACCACCCGGCGCCTCCAAATCCCAATCCCCAGCCTCTCCATCTGACGCCACAATTGATTTGGCAACGCCGCTTCCCATCAGATATACTTGAAGTGTTCGACGCGGGTTGACTCCCGAAACGGCAAACCCGGAGTAATCCGGGGACGCAAAGGCACGGGTCCCATCGCGTGAGCGAGGGATCGCCGACCCACCGAAGGAGGCAGGATGTTTCACCGTTTAGCCCTCACGGGCTTTCGCCGGCTCACCAACCGCCGCGGGGCGGCCTTCCTGCTCGCCGTCTATTTCGCCTCCCTGATGCTCCTTCTCCTGGGCGGGGTGTCGCTGCAGCGGACGATCGTCGACGTCAGAGCCTCGCAGGTCTCCCGGGACGTCCACCAGTCGTACTGGGCGGCGGACGCGGCGTTTGACCGGGCGATGACGGTCCTGCGCGCCTCGCAGCTGCCCGCGTTCAATGACTCCGCATTCAGCGACGGTCTCGGGTGCTCGTACGGATCGTTTACCTTCAACGAGACGGGCGGACGAGGCGACTACGCGATCTGCAAGACGACCAATCCGGATCAGTTTGCCGTGGAGCTCATGGGCCGCAGCCCCACTGCGACGGAGGTCTGGGTCAGCGGACTCATCGAGCGGAAAATTCCCCAGGTGACGCTGTCGCACGCCGTCGTCGGGCTCGAGGATCTGACGCTCTCCAAGGCGACGGTGGGCGGCGTGAACAGTCGGCATCCCACTCACCCCCTGACTTTCTCGACCGTCGGGTTTGCTCCCGATGGCTTTAACGATGGCTTCGGATACCGCATCCCACGCCTTACCCAGGCCTTCAACGACAAGGGCCATATCGCCACCAAGTCGACGAGACAGGGAGCCCTCTCGATTTTGAACCACTCACAGGTGTACGGCGCGGCCATGGCCGGTACGCCCGGGACATTGACCGTTGACTCGACGGCCACGATCACGGAGACAGCGAGTGGAACGACGTCCGTCGTCCTGACAGAGTTCCCACCGGTGCAAGAGCCCAGCACGGCGACCCCCTTGCAGCAGGTCATGCCCACCAGCTTCGTGGATAATCGAGGCAACGTGACGATGACCGGCCAGTCCGGGATCCTGGAGCAGGGCACCTACCAGGCGAAGGATTTGACGCTGGAGGATAGCCGACTCGCCACGAATGGGCCGGTGGATCTCTTCGTCGTCGGCTCCCTCACCGTCACCCGAAGCAACTTCTATGGGACACCACTCTTGACTGATTATTATGGGTCTGTGGTGATTCCGTCCTCGTATCTGTCCATCATGAAGCTTGCGTATCCTGACTACTCCCCCCCGAACCTACGCATCTTCATCAGACCGGCGGATGGAGAGGCCCAGGGGGACTGGGTACGCATCACCAAGGGATCGCTGGTGGCCGGCATCCTCTACGCCCCAGCCATGCGGGTCAAGATCGATCGTAAGTCGATGCTGCTGGGGGGTGTCGTCAGCAAGACTGCGCAGATCGGACTGCTGACGAATGAGCTGGAGGCCAATACGGAGACGTTCGAGGGCACCAAGGTCTACTACGACCAAGCCGTCAGTAACATGCCGTTCAAACCCCGGCCGGAGAGTCCCCTGCCGCAGGTGCTCTTCTACCACATCAACAAGGACCGCCGCGCTAATGCGTCAAACCGGTCGACAGGAAACCAGGAGCGTCTCGCCCAGTGGTTCAATCTGGTGGACGGCAAGGCCGTCGTGGGAACGCCCACACCGGCACCAGTCTCAGGCGGCGGTGGTGGCTACTCCGGCGGGGGGTGCAATGGCGGCGGCATCCTACCGGGCTATTAACGGACTACAGGCGGATGAGGCGGCTGGAGAAGATGACGCCGAGGGCGAGCAGGATGAGGAG
>JACQHS010000025.1 GCA_016198915.1 Candidatus Omnitrophota bacterium | reverse complement strand
GAGGAGGTGGAGCGGTTGGGGGTGAAAGTCGGCGATCGCGTCGTCATCCAGCGGGCCGGTGACGTCATCCCCCAGGTCATCAAGGTCATCCAGAGTCAGCGGACCGGCAAGGAGCGCGCCATCACGCCGCCCTCGCGCTGCCCGGTCTGCAGAGGCACCGTGACCAAGGAGAAAGAAGCCGAGGTGGCGTACCGATGCATCAATCCCTCGTGCCGGGCCCAGCTCGTGCGCGAGGTCCTGCATTTCGGCAGCCGCGGCGCGATGGATATCGAGGGGCTGGGCGAGGCGGTCGTGGAGCAGCTCGTGAATCATCGCCTGATCAACGATGTGGCGGACCTCTACCGGCTCACGATCAAGGATCTCTTGCCGCTTGAGCTCTTCGCCAAGAAGAAAGCCGAGAATCTGCTCGGGGCGATCGATGCCAGTCGACGGAGGGAATTGTCACGGCTGCTCTACGGGTTAGGCGTCCGCCATGTCGGCGAGAAAGCGGCCCAAGTGTTGGCGGAGCAGTTCGGCACGCTGAACCGCCTCATGGCGGCGGACCGCGCCAGTCTTGAGGAGGTGCACGAAGTGGGGCCGGTGATGGCGGAAGCGCTGCTGCAGTTTTTCCGCCAGCCGCAGAGCCGCGCGCTGGTCAAGAAGCTCCGTACCGTCGGCGTGAAGCTGTCCGAAGAGATCACCGGCGGCCCGAAGCCGCTGGCGCAGCAGACCGTCGTCTTTACCGGAGAGTTCTCCGGCATGACGCGTCAGCAGGCGGAGGCGCTGGTGCGTCGGTTGGGCGGCAAGGCGTCCTCAAGCGTCAGCCGGCTGACCACCTACGTCGTGGCGGGTACCGCACCCGGATCGAAAGCGGCGAAAGCCAAACAACTGGGGGTCAAGATCCTCGATGAAGGACAATTCAAGAAACTCGTTGGACAGTGAGGGGAAATTCGGAATGCGGAATGGGGAATGCGGAATGAAAACAATTCCGAATTCCGAATTCCGAACTCCGAACTGCGCTCGCTTCGCCTCAGTTGTTGCATGTTGCATGGTGCTTGTTGCTTCGATCATGGGCTGCGAATCTCTTCAGAGAAAATTGACGCGCAAGAAGAAGCCGCAGCCGCCTCCAGCGCCCGTGACGGTGTTTCAGGACTACAGCGCGGCCATGACGCCGATCGACCGTTATCGGAAACACTATGCCATCTTCGACTACTGGAACGCTGGCCTCCAGGACGCGCTTGAGGCCAGGATGCCGAACCCCAAGCGCGTGAGACTCACGTCCACGGAAGCGTTGGGAGAACTGGAGACGATGAAAGGGTTGCTCAACGAGGCGGCGGCGACGCGGCTGGATCCGCTGCTGAAGGAGCAGGCCGAGATTCACCGCGTGGTCTCCAGTCCCGGCTTCGATGCGGCGCGATCCGATCTCATCAAGCGCCGCTTGGAGGCCCAGACACGCACGATTCATCGCGAGTTCTTTTGGCGCAAGATTCAGGACCAATTAAAAGAACCGTAGCATGAAGCAAGAAGTTGACGCGTACCTCTCCTACTTGCAATTGGAGCGGGGCCTCAGCCCCACGACGCTCTCGAGCTATCGGCAGGACCTCGCGCTGTTTGGAGCGTTTCTCAAGCAGCGCCGCATCGAGCAGCTGTCCAACGTGCGCACGCTCCATGTCCGCGAATTCCTCCAGTCGCTGCGTGCGCACCGCACCCCGGCGACGGTGGCCCGAAAGCTGGCCGCGGTCAAAGGGCTGTTCAAATTTCTTGAAGCGGAGCGCGTCCTCACCCGAAGCCCGACCGCGTTCATCGAGACGCCGCGGTTATGGCGCAGGCTGCCGCAGACCTTGAGCTTGGAGGAAGCGACCCGGCTGCTGGACAGCATTACAGAGGAAGGGCTCGGCGGGCGCGATCTGGCGATGCTGGAGCTCCTCTACGGGGCGGGTCTGCGGGTTTCTGAGCTCGTCGCGCTGGACGTGGGCAGCATCAACCAGGAGGCCGGCTTCCTGCGATGCATCGGGAAGGGGAACAAGGAGCGGATCGTCCCGCTGGGACGCCGGGCGCAGCATGCGCTGGCGCGCTATCTCAAGACGGGTCGGCCGCGTCTCATCACGCGCCGGCCTGACACGCAGGCCCTCTTTGTCAATCGGCGCGGAGGACGCTTGACCCGGCAGCGGGTGTGGCAGGTGCTGAGGCGGTGCGCCGCGGCGGGGCGCATCACGAAGAAGATCGGCCCCCATACGCTGCGGCATTCGTTTGCGACGCATCTCTTGGAGCGCGGCGCGGACTTGCGGACCGTCCAGGAGCTGCTCGGCCACGCCAGCATCAGCACCACCCAGCGCTATACGCACGTGGACCGTGCGAGGCTCAAAGCCGTTCATGAAAAGTATCATCCGAGACCCTGAGAAGTGGTCAGTGATTAGTGGTCAGTGGTTAGTGATGAGTGAAGCATGAAAGGCAGCCAAACGCGTGTGACGATCCCGGTGCGGGTGAAGCCGCTGCTGAAGCGGATTGGAGAGATCGCCGACGCACAGGGTCTTTCGGCGTACGCGGTGGGGGGGTGCGTGCGCGACTGGTGCCGCGGGATCACGGCGGTCAAAGATCTTGATGTGACCGTCGAGGGAGACGGCATCGCGCTGGCGCGTCAGCTGGCTCAGCGCCTCGGAGCCACGGTCACAGCCCATGCGCCGTTCGGGACGGCGACGCTGCGGCTGCCCGGCGGGCAGGGGCGCCTGGATATCGCCTCATGCCGCAAGGAAGTGTACAAGCGGCCCGCGGCGTATCCCACCGTGTCGGCCGGCACCCTGGAGGACGATCTGTTCCGACG
>JACQHS010000014.1 GCA_016198915.1 Candidatus Omnitrophota bacterium | reverse complement strand
TCCTGATAGCTGCGGCGGACAATCTCGCTGTCCACCCGTTTGACCTGGAAGACGTAACAGGCCAGCAGACTGCGGTCGCAGATGAGATTGATGAGACGGGGAATCCCCTTCGAGCACTGGTAGACCTCTTCGATGCCGTCCGGCGCCCACTCCAGCGTCCCGTCAGATCCGGCGACGCGCAGGCGGTGGTCGATGTACGTGCGGACCTCATCGAAGTCGAGGGCGGTGATGTGGTACCGCACCCCGATGCGCTGGCGCAGCTGTTCGAGCGCCGGCAAGGAGAGTTTCTGGCGCAGCTGCGGCTGGCCGACGAGGACGATTTGGATGAGCTTGTCTTTATCCGTCTCAAAGTTCGAGAGCATGCGGATCTGCTCCAGGAGCCGCAGGCTGAGATTTTGCGCCTCGTCGATGATGAGCACGACGTTGTGGCCCGCCGTCGCTTGCTCGAGGAGAAACGAATTCAACTGGCTGAAGAAGGCCAGGCGGTCGTTGCGCATGGGGTTGAGGCCGAAATCCTGGACCACGGACTGCAAGAGCTGCAGCTCCGAGAGATTGGAGTGGAGGATCAGCGCGGTTTTGGTGAACGGATCAAGCTGCCGCAGGAGGGCCTTGCAGAGGGTGGTCTTGCCGGTGCCGATCTCTCCGGTGATTTCGATAAAGCCTTTCCGCTCCCGGATGCCATAGATCATATGGGAGAGCGCTTCGCGATGCTTCCGGGAGAGGTAGAGGAAGGCGGGATCCGCCGTGTTGGCAAACGGTTTTTCGCGCAGGCCGAGGAATTCAAGATACATGCGGCGTCGTCGCTCTGAGGGGCATTGTAACGCACCGTCCGGTTCAGCGCAAGAAGTGTTGACGAGGGAGGCGGTTCGTGATAGGCTTGTGCGTACGATGGCTGCAGAGCGTCGTGCGAGCCCACGAGTGTCTGCCTACCTGCCGGTGCGACTGCACCCCAACCACCAGCTGAAAGTCATTGAAACCCTCACGAAGAATATCGGTCAAGGCGGCACGCGGTGCATCAGTCCGACCGTCTTTCCGGTTTCCGCGGAATTGACCGTGGAGGTGTCCTTGTCTCCAGGCCAAGAGCCGATGATTCTCAGGGGCCGTACCGCTTGGTTTCGAATGATCCCTGAGAGCGAGCAGTACGATTTAGGCATCGCGTTTGTTGATCCTGCCCAGAAAACTACGCAACGTCTGTCTACTTATATTGACAACTCAAAGCGGTAACCCGCCAAGTATTATTACATAACTATCTCATTATAAATAAGTTATATCTTATTGCTTAAACTACCAGAATATGGTATAGTAGTCTTGAAAGTGGCTCGGTCGTCTGGAGAACGACAAGCAATTCATCTAGACAAACGTCTAGAAGAAGGAGGTGAACGAGAACATGAAGTTTGACAAATTGCTGAAGCACGATATCGTGACCGGGATCGTGCTAGGCGCGGTGATCGGCCTGTACTTTCCGCTTGAGGCGTATAAGCCTCTTCTCGTGATCCTAGCGGTGGTCATGGGCCTAAAGGTCGTCACCGCGAAGTAAGGGTCGCGCCTAGCGAGAACGGTTAAGGCCGCCCCACGAAAGCGTGGGGCGGCCTTTTTTCTTGACCCGTATCGACGGGAACGGTACAATGCCTCGTCGCTGTGGAGCTGTGTAAAGACGAGGCTTACCAATGTTTCCGGTATTCGATCCCCGCATGACGGATCTGGTGCTCGGGCTGGTGATCGGGCTGTCGTTCGCGCTCGCCTGGCACTGGGTCGCCTGGACAATCCACTAATTCATCGCATGGGCATTGGTGATCGTCCCGCGACGTGCGCCTCGTGTGGAAAGCGGCTCAACCGCAAATCGTGGTATTATCGAAACGGCAAATTCTTCTGCAAGCGTCGCTGTTGGGTGACTGAGAGTGCGAAGGCCGCCAGCGTGGCGAAACCCGCGGCTGAAAAGCCGGCCGAAGCTGCCGCCCCGGCCAAAGACGCCGCCGCGACCAAGACCGAAGGCTGAGCTCGTCAAGAACGGGGACGTGTCAGGAGGGTGGCGTGGCTGACGCGGATTGTCTCTTTTGCCGCATCACGAGCCGCCAGGTCCCGGCAGAGATCGTGGCGGAAACCGGGGAGCTGCTCGCGATCAAAGACATCAACCCGCAGGCCCCCACGCACCTGCTCGTCATTCCCAAAGAGCACATCCCCACGCTGGCCGACGCGACCGACGGCCACACCGCACTCCTCGGCAACGCCCTGCAGCTGGCCAACCGCCTGGCGCGGCAGCATCAATTGAGCCAGGGCGGCTACCGCGTCGTGGTCAACACCGGCGCCGAGGCGGGGCAGAGCGTATTTCATCTGCACGTCCACCTCTTAGGAGGGCGGCCATTTCGATGGCCTCCGGGATGACCATGCGCGAGCGACGCCAGGTGCCGCGGATCGCGGAGCGGGTGATCGTGGCGATCACCGATGCCGGCACCGAGCTGACGACTGAGTCACACAACCTGAGCACCGCGGGGGTGTACTGCACCCTGGATCGGTTTCTCGCGCCCATGTCCAAGGTCCAGCTGCAGTTTGAGCTGCCGAACGGCGCCCGCATCTCCACGGTCCGGTGCACCGGCGTGGTGGTCCGCGTCGAACCGGTGATCGCCAGCGCCGACCGCGGCCGGTTCAACACCGCGATTTTCTTCACCGAGCTCTCCGATCGAAACCGCTCAACGATCTCCCGGTTTGTCCGCCAACGGATCTCCGCCGCGTCCTCAACTGACGCGTGACCGTGTGGTGGCTGCTTGGGGGGCTCGGCATCTGTTTGGCGGCGTGGAGCCTCGAGTCCGCACGCCGCGTCCTCAATCCCGACCGGCGTCACATCAGTCCTCCCGATTCGTTCCCCGCATATACCGTCCACCCGATCGTCGCCCGGGATGGGTCTCGGTTTGATGTGTGGGTTCTTGAGACGGCAGCACCACGGGCGCGTCTGCTGCTCATCCATGGGTATTATGCGAATCGGCATCAAGTGTTGGATCTCGCCGGCGGCCTGCGCGCGCGCGGCTACGAGATCCTCCTGTTTGAGTTGAGAGGGCATGGCGAGCGGCCAGGCCCCTGCACCATGGGGATCCGGGAAACAACAGATGCCCAGGCGGTGCTGGAGTGGGCTGCGCATCGTCGGGATCTGGAGCGCGCGCTCCCTGTTGGGCTACTGGGGTTGTCGATGGGTGCGGCCGTCGCCTGCCAGCTCGCCGCGCGCGAGCGGGCCGTCCACGCAGTGGTCGTCGACTCCATCTACTCACGGCTGTTTCCAGTGCTCGCGCGTTCCCTCTGGCAGCGCTATCATCTGCCGGCCATTCCGTGGGCGTGGCTGACATGGTGGAGTCTTCAGCTGTCGCTCCGGCGCCGGCTGGCACCGTTGGACCCGGCGGTCCTGGCGTACCGATGCCGCCAGCCGCTCCTCGCGATTCAGGGCGGAGAAGACCGGCGCGTCGTGCCTCTGTTAGGACGAGAATTCTACCGCTGCTGGGCCGGTCCCAAAGAGCGGTGGTTCGAAGAGCGGATCGCGCATGTCGGAATGTTCGCCCGTCATCCGCAAGAGTACTGCAACCGTGTGGCGGACTTCTTTGATCGAACGCTCAGGACGTAGGCGTGCGCCCTCCGCTGCTGGCTCTCCTCACGGACTTCGGGACGCGCGATTGGTATGCGGCCGCGCTGAAAGCCGTCCTGCTCTCCCGGTGCCCCACCGCACGGCTCGTCGATATCACGCATGAGGTCCCACCCCAGGATACGGTGGCCGGCGCCTTCATCCTGGCGGCGGCGGTTCCCTGGTTTCCCCGCGGCACGGTGTTTTTGGCGGTGGTGGATCCCGGCGTTGGAAGCCGTCGGGCGATCGTGGCGGCCAAGGCGGATGGCCGCTATTTCGTCGGCCCGGATAACGGCCTGCTCACTCTCAGCCTCCAGCGTGCCAAACAGTTCACCGCCGTCCGCCTCACCAACCCGAGGTACTGGCGCACACCGGTCAGCGCGACCTTCCAGGCGCGGGACATCATGGCGCCGGTCGCAGCCTTCCTGGCTTCTGGTGGAGCCTTGACCGGATTGGGCGCCGTCCTCTCTCATCTCAGCCCCCTGGCGCTGCCCAGCGTGCGGCAGGCCGGCTCGACCCTGCGGGGCCATGTGGTGCATATTGACGCGTTCGGAAACCTCGTCACGAATCTCCCGGCATCCTCGCTGGCCCCACCCAGCGGCTCGCGCGGTGTCACGGTTCGCTATAAGCGCCGCGCCGTTCGTGTGGTATCATCATATGCGGCCGGCGGTCCGTCAGAACTCGTTGCGGTCGTCGGCTCGCTGGGGTTGGTGGAACTGGCGCTGTGCCGCGGCTCCGCGGCTTGGACATTCAACGCCGCCCGAGGCGATGAGGTCGAGGTGCGGCAGGCATGACGCCGAGGCGGCCGCGGATCGCGCTCATCGCGCACCGGGGGGCGTCAGCTATCGCGCCCGAAGGAACCCGCGCGGCCATTCGCGGGGCGATTCGAGCCGGAGCACAGATGATTGAGTTGGACGTCCAGATGACGCGTGACGGGCGGCTGGTGGTCTTCCATGACGACCGGTTGGAACGGACGACCAATGGGTCGGGGTGGTTGCGCGGGCTCTCGTATGCCCAGGTGGCGCGGTTGGACGCCGGCTCCTGGTTCCATCCCCGGTTCGCGGGGGAACAGGTTCTGCTCGTCTCGCAGGCGATTCGTCTGATTCCAGAGCGGATGCGGATCAATCTTGAGCTGAAACGGACCTCCCGGCGGCAGGCGCTGCTCCAGGGTGTCGCGCGCACCCTGCGCTGGACGCGTTCAACCCGGCGGATCCTCGTCTCCTCATTCGATGCCAAACTGCTGAAGCCGTTATCCCGCCGTGTGGCGTGCGCCCTCCTGTGCCGGCGCCGGCCGGAGCGCTCGCTTGAGCAGGCGGTCCGGCTGGGGTGTGCGGCGTGGCATCCGCATGTGTCATTGACGACTCCTGCGCGGATTCGGCGCGCGCACCGTGCAGGCCTTCAGGTCAACGTGTGGGTGGTGGATGACCCGGCCACGGCGCGCCGGCTGATTCAATGGGGCGCTGACGGCATGTTTACTAACGATCCGGGCCGACTGCGCGGGATGGTGGGATGACCACCTTCGAGCCTCCCCGCCCGCAAGACAAAGTGGTCATCCTCAAGCGTATTCCCGTCTTCGCCTCCTGCACCGAGAAGCAACTGCACCTGATCGCGGACCAAACCCGTCTCGTGGAATACAAGAAAGGAGAATGCGTCTACCAGGAAGGCGAGGCGGCCGATGCGTTTTATATCGTCAGCACGGGCCGGCTGCGCGTCTTCTCGGAGACCAACGGTTTGGAGAAGACGTACACTTTTCTCCACAACGGCGACTCGTTCGGTGAAATCTCCCTGCTGACCGGCGAGAACCACTCGGCGACGGTCCAAGCGCTGAATGACACCTTGGTGCTCCGGCTGGAGAAGAAGGATTTTGACCACGTCATCAACCGCATCCCCTCGCTCGTCCTGCATCTGAGCCGCCTGCTCTCCAAACGGTTACGGACGAAAGAGCGCGCGCATGAGTTTTCTGAGGCGACCATTGCGTCCATCTACAGCGCGGTCAAAGGCGTGGGCTGCACCTGCTTCGCCGTCGCCCTGGCCGCCAACCTCAGACGGGAGACCGGACAGGCGGTGGTCATCGTGGACCTGGGTGGCTCTGCCAGCAGCCGGCAATGGCTCTACGGCCCCACCGGCCCGCTGCAGGAAACCCGCAGGACCTCGGCGGATGCGTCGCTGGAAGAGCGGGTGGACGCCGGACTCTCCGCGCATCCGTTGGGGTTCGGCGTCTTCTTTGCGGGCGACCTCCTCTTTGACGCCGACGGAGAACACGTCATTGCCCCACTGCTCAGCGCACTGATTAACCGGTTCACCTATGTACTGGTTGATCTACCAGCGGAGGTGAGTCCAGCGGTCATCAAGGCCTTGACCCAGTCCGACGTGATCTATGTCGTGACGGATGCGGACAAGGAGCACGTCACCCGGACCCACGCCCTCATCCATCAAGTCCGATCCGCGGTGGGGGAGGCGGAACAGCGCGTCAAGGTGGTCCTGAATAACCTGGCCGCGAGAGCCTCGGAACGGGTCGGACTCTTCAGCCTGGCGCCCATACCGACGGAGCGTCTCAGCCTGACAGAAGTGTCCCAGCAGCTGGGCCAGCCGGTGAATTTCGCGCTGCCGTACGTCTCCTCGGTGTCAGGCCAGCTGACCATGGAGGAGTTCGCGCGACTCCTTGAGAGTCGCGGTTCTCCGTATACCGTGACCGTGCGCTACATCGCGCGGGAGCTCGGGGGGTTGCTCGTGGGGCTCGCGTTGGGGTCGGGTGCTGCGCTGGGGCTGGCGCACATCGGCGTGTTGAAGGCGATTGAGCGTGAGCATATCCCCGTGGATATCATCGCCGGCTCCAGCATCGGGGCGTTGGTGGCGGGGCTCTGGGCCTCGGGGCGGTCCGCGGACGATCTGGAGCGCATGGCGTTGGAGTTCAAAAACCCGTGGGACATCCGCAAGCTGTTCGTCTTTGATCTCGGCATCCCCATCTTCAGCCTCCTCATCGGAACGGTGGGCGGCATCCTGGTCGCCTGGCTGGCAGCATTCTGGACCGGGCTGCTCTTCGGGTTCATGTTGACGGTGGCGATTGGCGTCGTCTTGGGGCCGTTGGCGGGGGGGCCCATCCAGGGCGCCAGGCTCATGGCCAAACTCCAGGAGGATTTTGCCGGCAAGACGTTCGAAGAGACGTGGCTGCCGCTCAAAATCGTTGCGTCCAACCCGATGGCTCGGGAAGAGGTCGTGTTCGATTCGGGGTCCATCGCCGAGGCGGTGCGGGCGTCCGTGTCCATTCCAGGGATCTTTAAACCCGTCCACCATCTTGGACGCGTCTGTCTGGATGGCGGGGTCGTGAACCCGATTCCGGTGAGCGTCTTGAAGCGCTCCGGCGCGCATCACGTCATTGCGGTCAACGTCTTTCCTACGACCCCTGAACTCACGATGCATTTGGAGGGCATTCGGCGCCGCCGGGCTGAGCAGGACGCCCAGCTGTCATCGAAGAGCTTCCCGGTGCGGTTCCTCGCGTGGCTGCGACAGGAGGGGATCCGGTCCGTCTCGCCGCTCGTGTTTGACGTCATCATGCGCTCGATGCAGTCCATGGAGTACCAAATCGCCGACGTGGCGTGCCGGGAAGCGGATTTGACCCTCCGGCCGACGGTGCCGGGATCGCACTGGCTGGAGTTCTTTCATCCGGAGAAATTTATCCGCCGCGGTGAGGAGGTGGCGATGGAGCATCTGGCAGAACTTCGGCGGCTGACGGGGGTGAAGGAGCATGCAGATGGCGACTGAGGCTGTGATCGTCAACGGAGTCCGGACTCCGCAGGGGGTGTTCGGCGGGGCGCTCAAGACGCTGACCGCTCAGGCGCTCGGCGAAGTGGCGGTGCGGGAACTGCTGAAACGCACCAATCTCAAGGGCTCGGACATCGAGGAAGTGATCGTCGGCTGTGTCGGACAGCAGTCTGATGCGCCGAACATCGCCAGAATCATTGCCTTGCGCGCCGGCATCCCGATTCAAACCCCGGCCTACACCGTCCAGCGCAACTGCGCCTCAGGGCTGCAGGCGATCGTCAGCGCGTGCCAGAACATTGCGTGCCAAGACCGTGACGTCCAGATCGCCGGCGGGGCGGAGGCGATGAGCAGTTCGCCCTATGTGAGCCGCGACCTGCGGTGGGGCAAACGGCTTCGGCATGCCGAGATGATCGATACCATCTGGGAAGGGCTGACCGACCCGGTCTGCGGCCAGATCATGGGCAAGACCGCGGAGAATCTCGTAGCGGAATTCAAGATTTCCCGCGCCGACCAAGATCAATTTGCGCTCTTGTCCCACCAGCGCGCCTTCCGCGCGACGCGGGAGAACCGGTTGAAGGATGAACTCGTGCCCGTGCTGGTGCCGAAACGTTCCATGGGGCGCGACCTTCCGCCGGAGCCCTTCATGCAGGACGAGGGTATCAACCCCGGACTCAACGAGCCATTGCTGAGCCAGTACCCGCCGATCTTCCAGGAACAGGGCAGCGTGACCTCCGGCAACAGCTGTTTCAACGCCGATGGCGCCGCGATGGTCCTCATCATGTCGGCGGCCAAGGCGAAGGCGCTGGGCTACCAGCCGATGGCGAAGATTCGCAGCTACGCGTTCGCCGGGCTGGAACCCGAGCGGATGGGGCTGGGACCCACGCTGGCCGTGCCGCAAGCACTCAAGAAGGCAGGACTCACGCTCAAAGACATCCAGCTCATTGAACTGAACGAAGCGTTTGCCGCCACCTACCTCGCCTGCGAACGGGTGCTGGGCTACAGCCGCGACATCACGAATGTCAACGGCGGCGCGATCGCCCTCGGCCACCCGGTGGGCGCGACCGGCACCCGCATCACGGTGACGCTCCTGCATGAGATGAAGCGCCGCAACCTCTCGCTGGGCCTGGCCACTGCCTGCGTGGGGGGAGGGCAGGGCGCTGCAATCATCTATGAGCGCGTGTGATGTACATTTATAAGACCGCGGTGGTGGGTGCTGGGGCGATGGGGGCGGAGATCGCCCAGGTCATCAGTTTCAGCGGGGTGCCGGTCCTCTTGAAGGACGTGGACCAAGCCCGCGTCAACCAGGGGCTGGACACCATCCGTAAGGTCTACCAGCGCCGCGTCGATCGCGGCAAGATGACCCAGGATGAACTTGAGAAAAAACTCGCGCTGGTCACGGGCGTGACGACGTATGACAGCTTCAAGGATGTTGATCTGGTCATTGAGGCGGTGCCGGAAAAACTGTCCTTGAAGCAGCAGATCTTGAAGGACCTGGACCAGATCACCCCCTCGTCCGCCGTCTTGGCATCCAACACGTCTTCGTTGTCGATCTCAGCCTTGGGCGGGGCCACCGCGCGGCCGCACAAAGTGATCGGCATGCACTTCTTCTACCCGGCGCATATCATGAAGCTCGTCGAAGTGATCCCGGGGCTGGAGACGTCCGAGGAGACGACGGGCGACGTGACGGCGTTCGCCGAGAGCCTGCGCAAGCTGCCCATCCGGGTCAATGAGTGCCCAGGGTTCTTGGTCAACCGCATCCTCATGCCCTACCTGAACGAGGCGGCGTTCTGCGTGCAGGAGGGCGCCCTGGGCCCACGGCAGATTGATGAGGCCATGGTCGCGTTCGGCTTCCCGATGGGGCCTTTCACCCTCGTTGATAATTTGGGGTTCGACGTCTGCCGGGAAGTCGTCAACGTCCTCCTTGATGCCTACGGCTCCCGGATGCGTCCGGCGGAGATTTGGGAGCGGCTCCATGACCTCAAGCGCTACGGCGTCAAGGCCGGTGCCGGGTTCTATCTGTATGGGGATCGCGCCGGGAAAGACGATCCTGAGCTCGACAAGGTTCTTCATGCGCTGCGCGGCGCCTCCAAGACTGACAGTGAATTCTCCGCCAACCGGATCGTCTTGCCCATGGTCAACGAAGCGATCCGCTGCCTGGAAGAGCATGTGTGCACCGCGGCGGATGTGGATTTAGCGGTCGTGGCCGGGCTGGGATTTCCGCAGTCCAAGGGCGGGATCTTGCACTACGCTGATGAGCTGGGCCTCCAGGTGGTTCTGGAGGAATTAGAGCGGCTGGCGAAACGATACGGCGAGCGTTTTTGGCCCTCGCCTCTGCTCAAACGCAAGGTGGGGGCGGGGCATCTGGGCGAGAAGACGAAGAAGGGGTTTTTCGACTACACCTGAAAGGACGCGGATGCCTGTGACATCGGGAGCGTGTGTGAAGGTGACGATGGAAGACCGCGTGGCGGTGGTGACCATCGACCATCGGCCGGTGAATGCGCTCAACCGGCAGACGATGGAAGAGCTGGACACCGTCGTTGAGGGACTGCGCGGTGAGGCGGCGGTGAAAGTCGTCATCCTCACGGGTGCCGGCTCGCTGGCCTTCGTGGCTGGGGCAGACATCAAAGAGGTCAGCCAACTGACATCTGTGCAGCAGGCGCAGGAGATGTCCGCCCTCGGCCAGGCGGTCTTCATGAAGATCCAGAAGCTGGGCAAGCCGGTCATCGCCGCCATCAACGGGGTGTGTCTTGGCGGCGGCTTGGAGCTGGCCATGGCCTGTCACCTGCGAATCAGCGGCGACCGCGCCCGATTCGGCCAGCCAGAGATCACGCTCGGCATCATCCCCGGATGGGGCGGGACGCAGCGGCTGCCGCGCCTGATCGGCAAGGCGAAAGCCACTGAATGGATCCTGACCGGCGACATGGTCACAGCCCAGGAGGCGCTGCGGCTCGGGCTCGTCAACCTCGTGGTGCCGCAGGATCACGTGCTGAAGGCGGCCAAGGACCTCGCGCGCAAGATCGCCTCCAAGGGGATCGTCACGATTACGGAGTCGCTGCGGGCCATCGAAGAAGGCTTAGAAGGCTCACTGGAGCAGGGCATGGCCAAGGAAGCCGCCGCGTTTGGCCGCGTGGCCGCCACGGAGGACAGCCGTGAGGGGATCAAGGCGTTCGTGGAGAAGCGCCAGCCGCAATTCAAGGATCGATGACACTGCTGGGCAAGAGCGCGCCGGAAGCGCTCGAAGTCACGGAAGCCGCTCGGGAAGCGACGTGGCAGTACCCGAGTTTTGTCGCGGACCTGTTTATGGGGCGGCTGCGCACCGATCTTATCTTCCCTTTTCCTGAGCAGGACGAGAGCGACCGCCGCATCGGCGATGAATTCCTCGCCCGGCTCGAGCCGTTTCTCAAGGAGCACGTCGATCCTGATGAGATTGACCGCACCGGTCAGCTGCCGGCGCGCGTCATCGAAGGACTGGCGCGTCTCGGATGTTTCGGCATGAAAATCCCCAAGGCCTACGGCGGGCTTGGGCTGTCATTGACCAACTATAACCGCGTCATCACCCTGCTGGGTAGCTACTGCGGCTCCACGACGGTGTGGCTCAGCGCTCATCAGAGCATCGGCGCTCCGCAGCCGCTGGTGCTCTTTGGGACGGAAGAGCAAAAACAGCGCTACCTGCCTCGGCTCGCCCAGGGAACCATCTCTGCCTTCGCGCTCACCGAACCCGGGGTCGGCTCAGACCCGGCGAACATGCTCACAACCGCCACGCCGGTCGAGGGAGGAGAGTGGTATCTCCTGAACGGCGAGAAGCTCTGGTGCACGAACGGGCCCGTCGCCGAGGTCGTGGTAGTCATGGCGCGCACCCCGTCCGTCAAGGTGGGAGGCAAGGAGCGCAAGCAAATCACCGCTCTCCTCGTGGAGCGGTCGATGCCTGGTTTCGAGGTTGTCCACCGCTGCGACTTTATGGGGCTCAAAGGCATCCAAAACGGGGTGCTTCGATTCACGAATGTCAGGGTGCCAAAAGCCAACATCATCTGGGGGCTGGGATTAGGGTTGAAGTTAGCCTTGATCACGCTCAATGCCGGCCGGATCGCCATCCCGGCAGGCTGTGTGGGGACGGCGAAGCGTTGTCTGGCAATCTGCCGCCGGTGGGCGAAGGAGCGCAAGCAGTGGGGAAGCCCTATTGGCAAGCATGAAGCGATCGCTTCCAAGATTGGCGAAATGGCCGCGACCACCTTCGCTATGGACGCCATGGTTGGATTGTCCTCAGCCCTTGCCGACCGCAAGACGGTGGACATGCGGCTTGAAGCCGCCATGGCGAAACTGTTCTGCTCCGAGGCGTGTTGGCGGATCGTGGATGACGCGGTGCAGATCCGCGGCGGCCGCGGGTATGAGACTGCGCACTCGCTGCGCGCCCGCGGAGAACCGGCGATTCCGGTTGAGCGCATCATGCGGGATGCCCGCATCAACCTCATCATTGAGGGCACGAGCCAGATCATGCGGCTCTTCATTGCCCGTGAGGCACTCGATGCGCATATGCGGATTGTCGGACAGCTGCTGGATCCCCACCAGTCCGTCCCGGGGAAGCTGAAGGCCGCGCTGGCGGCGGGCGGACGCTACGCCGTGTGGTACCCCCAGCAGTGGCTCGCATGGACCTGGTGGCCTCGCGCTGAACGCTTCGGCCCGCGGCTGGCCGGGCACCTGCGGTTCATCGAACGTGCCAGCCACCGGTTGGCAAGAGCGCTCTTTCACAGCGCGATGCGCTACCAGACGCGGCTCGCCAACCGGCAGCAGCTGCTCGGCCGGCTGGTGGATACGGGCAGCGACCTCTTTGCCATGGCCGCGGCCTGCGCGAAGGCCCACGCGATGATTCGGTTGCAGCCGTCAGAGCAGAGTCCTGTGGAGCTGGCGGATCTGTTTTGCCGTTTGGCGCGGCGAAGAATCAGCCGGACCATGGAACAGCTGAACGATAATGAGGATCGGCAGTCGTTCCGCATCGCCCAGGATGTCCTGGAGGGACGGATCGACTGGCTCGAAGAAGGAATCTTGTGACGGACACCATCCCGGGATTATTCGCGCGTCTGGCCGCAACGCATTCCGCCGACACGCTCTTCCTTGTGAAACGGCAGAGCGCCTACCGGCCGGTGACCTGGAAGCAGGCGGCGGAGGACGTCGGCGCACTCTCCGCGTTCCTGCTGGATCGCCAGGTCAACCCCGGCGATCGCATTCTGCTCCTCTCTGAAAATCGTCCGGAGTGGGGTTTTGCAGATCTCGCGATCCAGTCCGTGGGCGCATGGACCGTTCCGGTCTATGCCAGCCTCACGGCGGAGGATCTGCGGGTGATCTGCGCGGACTGCCAACCCGTCCTCGGCATCGCCTCGACCGCGGACCAGTCGCAGAAGCTGATCCAGGTGATGGCCGACGTCCCCTGTCTCCAGGCGGTCATCGCGATGGACGCGCCCGCGACGCACGCGCCTCGCGTGACGCCCTGGTCTGAGGCGCTCGCGCGCGGCCGCAGCCTCCAGCCGAAACTCCAAGGGCTGCTGGATCATCGGATGCGCGACCTGCGCCCGACGGATACCGCCAGCCTGCTCTACACCTCCGGAACCACCGGCGAGCCAAAGGGGGTCATGCTGTCGCACGCGAATTTCCTCTCCAACGTGGAGGCCTGTTTGCAGGTCATCCCGATCCGAGGCCACGACGTTCATCTGTCTTTCCTGCCGCTCTCGCATGTCTTTGAGCGGATGGCCGGCTGGTACCTGATGCTCTCCATTGGCGCCGTCATCGCTTACGCTGAGAATATGGACACGATTCCCCAGAACATGGCGGAGGTGCGTCCCACCGTCATGCTGGGGGTGCCCAGATTTTTTGAAAAATTGTATGCCCGCATCCAGGAGGCGCTGCGCCAGAGCCCCCCGTCGAAGCGGCGAGTCATGAACTGGGCGCTCGGCGTGGGCCGCGCCGTCATGGCGCGCCAGGCGGCGGGCAAGGCCCTGTCGCCTGCCCTGACCCTGCAGCGGGCGGCGGCTGAGGCCCTGGTCTTCAGGAAGCTTCGGGGCAAGCTCGGCGGACGGCTGCGGTTTTTCGTGTCGGGCAGTGCGCCGCTGTCGAAAGAGATCGGCGAGTTCTTCTACAGCGTCGGGCTGACGATCCTGGAGGGCTACGGCTTGACGGAAACGTCTCCGGTGATCGCGGTGAGTCGTTTGCCCACGCCGCGATTTGGGAGCGTGGGACCGTTGGTCCCCGGGGTGGAGGTCTGGATCGCCGATGACGGAGAAATTCTGACGCGCGGCCCCCACGTGATGCAGGGCTACTACCGCAAGCCGCAGGCGACCGCCGACGTCATCGTGGATGGGTGGCTCCACACGGGGGACATCGGCCACCTGGACGACGAGGGGTTCCTCTACATTACGGACCGCAAGAAGGACCTCATCAAGACCGCCGGCGGGAAGTTCGTCGCCCCTCAAAAACTGGAAAACCTGTTTGTCACCGACCCCTACATCTCACAAGCCTTTGTCTACGGCGATAAGCAGCGCTATTGCGTGGCGCTGATCGTCCCGAATATGGAGCAGTTGCGCCGCTATGCGCAGGAGCAGGAGATCGGGGGCGGGTCGGTGAAAGAGCTGGTGCAGCATCCCCGGATCCAAGCGTTCTACTGGGGCCGTGTTGCGGCGAAGCAGGCGGCCCTGGCGAGCTTTGAACAGGTGAAGAAGATCGCCCTCCTCGAGCAGGAATTTTCTCAAGCGGCGGGAGAGTTGACGCCGACGCTGAAGGCGAAACGGAGTCTCATCGCCCAGCGGCATGCCCCGTTGCTCCAAACGCTCTACGAACCCGTGGGGTCCTGAGGCGCCATGCGGCTGAAGCCTGCGAACACGGTGTTGATCGGACTGCTGGTCCTTGGAGCGGCTGGGCTCTCTGCCGAGGAGGCGCAAGAGCCGGAATCGCAAAACTGGCCGGTGCTCATTGCGCAACTTCGACAGGAAGTGCAGCGCCGTCCCGGCCTGGCCCATCCGCGCGAGCAGCTGGCGATCGCCTACAATAACTACGGGGTCAGTTTGAGCCATACGGGTCAGTGGGTCGTTGCCACGTCGCAATTGCAGGAGGCGATCCGGCTTGAGCCGAAGAACGAGCAGTTCCATCGGAACTTGGCCAATGTCTATCTCAACCAAGCCCAGGCGCTCGCCGAGGGCCACCGGGAAACGGAGGCGATTGGCCTCATCACCCAAGCCCTGGAACATCACCCCGCGCTGGTCGAGGGCTACCTTCTGCTCGGAGACATCGAATATGACCGGCAGCGGCTGAAGGAGGCAAAGGCGGCGTGGGAGCGGGCGCTCGACCTCGACCCTGCGAATATCGATCTGGCTGAGCGATTGGGCCGATTGAAGCAAGAATTCGCGATTGAATCGGGCTTTGATCGAATCTCTCAGGCCTATTTTGATCTCCGGTACGAAGATGCCCTGGAACAGCCAGCAGGATTTGACATCCGTGACGCGCTGCTCCGGGCTCGCCGGGAGGTCGGGACCGACTTCGCGTACTGGCCCGGCTACAAGATTGTCGTGCTCATTTACAGCAGTGAGCACTTCAGGGCACTCCGCCAAGAGACGCCGGAGTGGATCGGCGGCCTGTACGACGGAAAGATCCGGGTCCCGCTGCCGGGGAAAGAGTTCGATGTTGAACATGTCCGGGGCATCTTGTTTCACGAGTACACCCATGCGCTGGTTCACGACCTCACGAAGAACCGATGCCCGCAATGGTTCAATGAAGGGTTGGCGACCTATGAGGAGATGAAGCGCGTCACACCCCCCCTGGATCAGCTGTCGCATGCGGCGGCGACCGAACAGCTGTTGCCCTGGGGCCGTCTCAATGACCAGTTTGCCTGGGGGCTGCCGACCGACCACGTCGCGATGGGATACCAGCAGTCGTACAGCATCATCCGGTACCTCGTGGAGCGCTATGGGTTCTGGCGCATTCGTCGGGTCCTCAAGGCCTTTCTGGAGGGGGCGACGCTTGAGGAGGCGTTGGTACGGGAATACCGGTTGAAGTTGAGCCGTCTCGAGGCGGACTGGCGCACGTGGCTCTTGGAACACTTTCGTCTGACGCGCTGACCTTCCGCGCCCACACACAGGTGGTGGGGTGAACACCGTCCTGGCGTGGGCGCTGTTTGATCTCGCCAACACGTTTTTTGCGGTGGCGATCCTCTCCTTCTATTTTCCCTTGTGGATTGTCGAAGGTCACGGGGCCAAGGAGCTGTCGTTCAGCGTCGCGCTGGGTATCTCGATGGCGTGTGTCGCGGTCGTCATGCCGTTCTGCGGCGCCGTCTCCGATGCGACGGGCGAGCGCATGCGGTTTTTACGCTGGACGACCTATGGGTGTGTGACGGCCACCTTGCTCTTAGGGATGACCTCCCATCTGCTCACCGCCCTTGTGCTGTTCGGGATCGCGAACTTCTGCTACCAGCTGGGCACCATCTTTTATGACGCGCTGCTCTGGCGAGTAGCTCCCCCGGGACGTCTCGGACAAATTTCAGGAGTCGGCGCCGCATTCGGGTATGCCGGCAGCATGATCGGATTGCTCGTGCTGTGGCCGTTCGTCCGATGGGGCGG
>JACQHS010000002.1 GCA_016198915.1 Candidatus Omnitrophota bacterium | reverse complement strand
GCGGTGGCGGACTCTGTCATGGAGCAGTCACAGGCGATCGGACGGGAGTACGAAGTGCCCATCGACACCCAGGTCAAGCAGTCGCGGTTTGCCGGCGAGACGATTGTTGAGGTGGCCAAAGACGGCGGGTACGATCTGATCATCCTGGGCGCGCTGCCGAAGGCCCTCTCGACCGCCCCGGGGCGGTCGAGCTTCGGGACAACCGTCGAACACGTGGTGCGCCACGCGCCTGGCCGCGTTTGGGTGATGACGGGCAAGGAGCTGGCGCCGGCGGCCAAATGAGCGACGATTCTCAGATATTCCATTTCAGGGCACTCCGGGCGTCTTTTACAGGCGATGTTGGTGCAGCGACATCGCCTCCCGACGTCGAGAAGGTTCGTGTGCGATTTCTTGGCAAGAAGAGTGAGTTGGTCGCGGCTATGAAAGGGTTCGCCGCCCTTCAAGCCGAACAGCGCGCGAACGCATTTAAGCAGGCGAATGAACTCAAGGCATATATGGAAGCCGCACTGGCGCAACGGCTCTCCGAAGTCTCCGGCGCATCGAAGAGCGTCGCGGTCGACGTCACCCTGCCTGGGAGTGCTGTGCCGCAGGGACGCCTGCACCCGGTGACGCAAACGATGGACGCGATCCTGGCGTGCTTTATCCCCATGGGGTTTGAGATTGCGGACGGGCCGGAGCTGGAGTTTGAGTATTACAACTTCGACGCGCTCAACATCCCGCGCGATCATCCCTCCCGCGAATCGTTCGATACCTTCTTCGTCGACGCCCCATCGCCACAGCCGCAGAAGGGGCGCCTGTTGCTGCGCAGCCACACCTCGCCGGTGCAAATCCGCGTCATGGAGCGCCGCAAACCGCCGCTGCGCATCGTCGTGCCCGGCAAGGTGTTTCGCCCGGATCCGCTCGATGCCGGCCACAGCTTCATGTTCCATCAGGTCGAGGGGCTCATGGTGGATGACCGGACGTCGTTTGCGGATCTCAAGGGCGTGCTGGAGCAGTTCTTGGCCGCGCTCTTCGGCCCAGGGACCAAGACGCGATTTCGTCCCCACTTTTTCCCGTTCACCGAGCCCTCAGCCGAAGTGGATCTCGCCTGCGCCTCGTGCCGGGGCGGCGGCTGCTCGACCTGCGGCCAGAAGGGGTGGGTGGAGATCATGGGCTGCGGGATGGTCCACCCCAACGTGTTCAAAGCGGTCGGCTATGACGCGAATAAGGTGCAGGGGTTTGCCTTCGGGCTTGGGGTGGAGCGCATCGCCATGCTCAAGCATGGGATCAAGGATATCCGGCTCTTCTTCGAGAATGACCTGCGGTTTTTGGAGCAGTTCTGAGCCATGAAGGTTCCTCTGGAGTGGCTCAAGGAATATGTGGCGGTGAAGCTCACCGCGAGGCAGCTCGCGGAGCGGCTGACGATGGCGGGCCTCGAAGTCACCGGTGTTTCGCTCGTCAACCGCGAAGAGGTGTTGGATCTTGAGGTGACGCCCAACCGCGCCGACTGTCTGTCGATCATCGGCATCGCGCGGGAGGTGGCGGCCATTCTCGGCGAACCGCTGAAAGCCTCCAAACTGGCGCCCAGCCCGACGACGACTCGTGCGGCGACCTCGGTGCAGCACGCCCCCATTCGTATCGCCATCGATGACCGCAAAGGCTGCCTGCGCTACATCGGCCGCCTCATTGACGATGTCCGCGTCGGGCCGTCTCCTGACTGGATGCAGAAGCGGCTCACCGCGTGCGGGCTGCGGCCGATCAATAACATCGTCGATGTGACAAACTACGTTCTCTTGGAGTGCGGCCAGCCGCTGCACGCGTTCGACAGCGACCGGCTGGCCGAGCACGCGATCATTGTGCGGCGGGCCAGGCCCAAAGAACCCATCACCACGCTCGATGGGATGTCACGGACGCTCATGCCGGAGATACTGGTCATTGCCGATGCCCGTCAGGCGGTGGCCATCGCCGGCGTGATGGGGGGGACCGGCAGCGAGGTGACCTCGCAGACGCGCTCCATCCTGCTGGAAAGTGCGCTGTTCGATCCGGTCACGGTGCGGCGGACGGCGCGGGAGCTTGGCTTGACCACAGAATCGTCGTACCGGTTTGAGCGCGGCGTAGATCCGGTGGGTGTGGAAACCGCGTCGGCACGGGCGGCAGCCCTCATCACGAAAGTGGCCGGCGGGACGGAGCGCGCGGTACGGGACGTCGGGACCAAACCCGCCCAACGAACTTTGATCCCACTCGACGCCGGTCGGCTCGCCCGGTGGCTCGGGATGCCGGTGCCTCCGGCGACCGTCCGCGCGACCCTGGCGTCGCTCGGGTGCCGCGTTGCCTCGGGTGCCGGCGACACGATGCAGGTCAGCGCCCCCTCGTTTCGCCGCGACCTGGCCCAGAGCGTGGATGTGTTTGAGGAGGTCGCCCGTCTCATCGGCTACGACCGCATCCCGGCGCGGCTGCCGGTCGCACCGATGGCCCTCCCACGCCACGAGACGTCGTCCTACGCGTCCCTGCAATCACTGCGGTGTCTGTGCGCGAGCCTGGGACTCACCGAGGTGATTACCTGGGCGCTGGTGTCTGCGCCGGATCTGGAGCGCGGCGGGCATGTTCTGGAAGAGGCCACGCGGTTGGCCAATCCATTGAGCCAAGACCACGCGTATCTGCGTCCATCCCTGCGGATGGGATTGCTACAGGCGCTGCGGCATAACCTCAGCCAGGGAGCGCCGGGTGGCATTTTCTTCGAAGTCGGCCGTGTCTTTCAGCGAGACGGGATCGTGAAAGAACGCCAGCATCTTGGCGTTGCACTCTGTGGACCCTGGAGCCGCGATTGGCGGCTGCAGGATCCGTGCGATTTCTTCCGCCTGAAGGGACTGCTGGAAACACTCACCGTCCGTCTTTGCCGCACCCCCGTCGTCTGGCAATCCACCGCTCTGGAGTGGGCCGAGCCAGGCCAAGCCGCTGAGATGCTCCTCAACAGCCGCTCGCTGGGGACGGTGGGCCAAGTCGCGCGACGTCTGCTGCAGGCGATGGACATTGAGCAGGACGTGTGGGTGGCGGAGCTGGCGGTTGACGAGCTGCTCGCCTGCCAACGTCCCCGCGCGTCCCTTGAAATCCCCAGCGCCTTCCCGCCGGCCAAACGAGACCTCTCGATCGTCGTCGATGACGACACCCCCTTTGCGTCGATTCACGACGCGATTCGAGAGGTTGGCGGCCGTCTAGCCACCCAAGTGGCGCTCATCGACCGGTACGCCGGCCGGCAGATCCCCCCAGGACGCCACAGCTTGACGTTCGCCATCGAGTATCGTGATCCCGCCAGAACGCTCACCGCCGAGGAGGTCGATGACCTCCATCGCCGCATCGGCGAAACTCTGGTGAGCCGCTTCCACGCCCAACTGCGCTAGCGAAGTGCTGCTATAGCGGCAGGGCCTGCCACGGCGCCACCCCACGCGTCCTCGCCG
>JACQHS010000013.1 GCA_016198915.1 Candidatus Omnitrophota bacterium | reverse complement strand
GTAGCTCAGCGGTAGAGCATCACGTTGCCAACGTGAGGGTCGCGGGTTCAAACCCCGTCTCCCGCTCTCTTTTTCACAGAGAGGATTTACGTATGAGCATCATGGAGTTTTTGACCGAGCAGGCCGTCAGCTGCAATCTCACGGCGCAGACGAAGGAAGACGTCATTCAAGAGCTCGTAGCACTGCTGGTGAAGTCGTCCACCATCAAAGAGCGCGACGTCAGCAAGCTGGTGCAGACGCTCATGGCCCGGGAAGCGCTGGGGTCCACCGGAATCGGGCAGGGGGTTGCGATTCCGCACGGCAAGTCCGACTGCGTGACGAAGCTCGTGTCGGCCTTCGGGGTCTCCCGCGGCGGGGTCCCGTTCGATTCGCTGGACGGCGAGCCCGTCTACCTGTTCTTTCTGCTCATCGCGCCCGAGGATTCCGCTGGACCGCACCTGAAAGCCCTCGCCCGCATCTCCCGCCTCCTCAAAGATAAACATTTCCGGGACACCCTGCGCGTTGCCAAAGACGAGCACCAGTTGGTGAAGACCCTCCGCGACGAGGACGCGAGACATCATTAAGAGCCGGGACATTTCTCTTTTTGCCTGATGAATCCTGCAAGATTCTTGAAATGGTTGTACCCCGGGATGCGCGTCAAGCGCTGGTTTTTTTCCGCGATCGCCGGCGTGCTGCTGTTTGGAATCGGGTCCAGCCTCCTGCCGGTTGAGGGCCGCCTGTGGCTGCGTCTCTTCAGCCTCATGCTGGTCGTCAGCGGGCTGTTCGCCATTGTGGTGGGCCTCGTCGGGGTGGTGCGGTCGCTGTTGGAGGTCGTGGTGCCGGCCGACCGGCAGAACCTCGTGGAGCTCGTGTTCCAGCGTCGGCATCTCGAGAAAGGCCCACGGATTGTCGCGATCGGCGGCGGCACCGGGCTCTCCACGATCCTGCAGGGTTTGAAGCAGTACACCACGAACATCACGGCCATCGTCACCGTCGCCGATGACGGCGGCAGCTCCGGGCGCCTGCGCCAGGAGTTCGACATGATCCCGCCGGGGGATATCCGCAACTGCCTGGTGGCGCTGGCGGATACCGAACCCTTGATGCAGCGCCTGTTTCAGTACCGCTTTGCCGAGGATTCGGCGCTCAAGGGCCATAATTTCGGTAATCTCTTCATCACCGCGATGACGAAAATCACGGGGGACTTTGAGCGTGCCATCCAAGCCTCGAGCAAGGTGCTGGCGATCCGGGGGCGGGTGGTGCCGTCCACGAATACGAAGGTTCGTCTGGTTGCCGAGCACGACGATGGCAGCGTGACCGTGGGTGAAACGAAGATTTCCTCGGCAACCGCTGCGATTCGACGGGTGTACCTTGAGCCCTCGGGATGTCAGCCGACCGCCGAGGTGCTGGAAGCCATCCGCAGTGCGAACGCGATCATCTTCGGCCCAGGCTCGCTGTTTACCAGCATCATCCCCAACCTCCTGGTTGATAAGATGGTGGATGCCATCGTCCAATCCAAGGCGCTCAAGGTCTATATCTGCAACGTGATGACTCAGCACCGTGAGACCAACGCCTACCGGGCCAGCGATCACCTGCGGGCCCTCGTGGCGCACACCAACCCCGGCATCGTCCAAGTCTGCGTCGTGAATACCGGCACGGTGCCGCCCGCCCTGCTCGACAAGTATCGTGAGGAAGGGGCGTTTCCCGTCGAAGCGGATGTGGAGCAGATCCGCGGCATGGGCTACCAGGTGCTCGCGCATGACGTTGTGAGCACCGAGGACTATGTGCGGCACGACGCGGATCAGGTGGCGAAGCTCATCATTCAGCTGATTGTGGGCAGCCGCGCGCGCCCCACGGGAAGCCGATGACCGCCCCTGTCACGCTCTTGATGGCGGTTCACAGCCATCAGCCTATTGGGAATTTCGGGTTCGTCTTTGAGGAAGCGTACGCCAAAGCGTATGAGCCGTTCCTCCGCGTCCTGGAGCGCCACCCGCAGGTGCGCCTCGCCCTGCACTACAGCGGCTGCCTGCTGGATTGGCTCACAGAGCACCAGCCGGCGTTCCTCGACCGCCTGTGCCAGCTCGTCGCCACACAGCAGGTGGAGCTGCTGGCTTCCGGCTATTACGAACCAATTCTGCCGATCATCCCCGAGGCGGACCGCCAGGGACAGATCGCCAAGATGCGGCAGACGCTGTGGAAATCCTTCGGCGCGGAAGGCCCCGGGCTGTGGTTGACGGAGCGGGTGTGGGAGCCGGAACTGCCGGCGACACTGGCCCGCGCCGGGATTCGCTACACGATGGTGGACACAAACCAATTTGCGATCGCCAAATCGTGGCTGCCGGGGGCCATGCAGGTGCACGACAACGAATTTTGGGATTTGCTGGGCTGCTACTCGACGGAGTCTGCGGGCGCTTCAACGATCCTCTTTCCGGCATCGAAGCGGCTGCGCTACTGGATGCCGTTTCAGGCCGTCGAGCGGACGATCGATTTCCTGCGCCGCCTCCAACGGGAGGAGCCGGTCGCGATCACGTTCGCCGATGACGGGGAGAAATTCGGCTTGTGGCCCAAGACGTACCACTGGGTCTATGACGAAGGATGGCTGGACCAGTTCTTCGCAGCGCTCGAACGGGAGCGCGGCTGGCTGAGGACGACGACCTTCAGCGACTACCTGAAGACGACCCCGCCCAACGGCACCGTGTTTCTGCCCGCGGGCAGTTACGAGGAGATGCTCGAATGGTCCGGCGGCCATTTCAGAAATTTTTTCACGAAATACCCAGAAGCCTACGCGATGCAGCAAAAGATGCTCCGCGTGAGCCGGACCTTAGAGGAACTCACGGCCAAGAACGGTCGAACGGATCTGCTCGGCAGGGCCACGCAGGAGCTCTATGCCGCGCAATGCAACTGCGCCTACTGGCACGGGG
>JACQHS010000012.1 GCA_016198915.1 Candidatus Omnitrophota bacterium | reverse complement strand
GACACCACAGATGACACAGAAACCACACAGAAGCACAGAGGAGGCCGGAAGGAATGCTCTGTGTCTCTGTGGAATTCTGTGGTTCTGTGGTGTGGTCTAAATGAGCGCGTCAGCGAACGGCCGGTACTGCGTCGTGATTCCGGCGTTTAACTCGGCCGGCACGATCGGCGCGCTGGTTCGCAGCGTCAAGCGCCAGGGTCTTGCGGTGCTCGTCGTGAACGATGGCTCGAACGATCAGACCGCTCCCATCGCGTCTCAGGAAGGGGCCGTCGTCATCAGCCACCTGCGCAATGAAGGCAAGGGGCGCGCCCTGCGCACCGGGTTCGAGTACGCGCTGCGCGCGCAGTACGACGGCGTCATCACCATGGACAGCGACGGCCAGCATGATCCTGCTGAGATTCCGGCGCTGATCGAGGCCGGCGAGCGCCAGCATGCCGGCCTCGTCATCGGCAACCGGATGGCGACGTCCACGATGCCGCTGATCCGCCGCTGGATCAACCGCCTGCTCTCCTGGATCGTTTCCGCGGTCGCCCGCCAGCAGATTCCCGACTCCCAGTCCGGATTCCGGCTGATTCACAAGGAAGTCCTGGCGAACACTCCGCTGCGCGCGAACGGATTTGAGATCGAGACCGAGCTGCTGCTGGCGGCCACCCGGCGCCGCTGGAAAACGGTTTTCGTCCCGGTGCGCACAACGTACGACAATCACACCAGCCACATCCAGCCGCTGCGCGACGGCCTTCGGTTCTTCCGGGTGGTGTTGCGGTACATCGGACACCACAGATGACACAGAAACCACACAGAAGCACAGAGGAGGCCGGAAGGAATGCTCTGTGCCTCTGTGGAATTCTGTGGTTCTGTGGTGTGGTCTAATGACCTTCGACGAGCAGCGCGCCAAGATGGTTGAGACTCAGCTCAAGAGCCGGGGACTCGATGATGAGCGGCTGCTGGCGGCGTTTGGCAAAGTGCCGCGTCACCTCTTCATCCCAGAGGAATTTCGGGAGGAGGCGTATGCGGATCACCCGCTGCCGATCGGAGCGGGCCAGACGATCAGCCAACCCTATATTGTGGCGCTCATGGTGGATTGCCTGGGCCTGCGGGGGCACGAGCGGGTCTTGGAAATCGGATCCGGCTCCGGCTATCAAACCGCCATCTTGTCTGAGCTGGCGCTGGAAATATTTTCCGTTGAACGGGTGCCGGAGCTGCTGAAGGCCGTGCAAGTCCGCCTGAGCACGCTGGGCTACCTCAACGTCCATCTCGCGGCGGGCAATGGCTCGCTGGGATGGCCTGAGCATGCGCCTTTCGATGCGATCATCGTCAGCGCGGCGGCTCCCCGCATCCCGCTGCCGCTCGTCACGCAGCTGGCGGAGAGGGGGCGGATGGCGATCCCGATCGGGACACCGCAGGCCCAGATGTTGGTCCGAGCGGAAAAGCGCCGGGGCATCCTGCATCAGAAGGACATCGCCAGCTGCGTGTTCGTGCCGCTCATCGGCGATTATGGCTGGCCCGTATGAGCGATAAGGGATTTACGATTGCGTTTAGCATTTCGCTGGGCCTGCACCTGGTGCTGCTGGTCGCCCAGCTCATCTCATGGCAGTGGGCTACGCCCTTGCGCCTGCGGCGGGCGATGGAGATCATCTACGATTACGAAGTGGCCAAACAGGAAGTGCAGCAGCTGCAGGATCAGCTCGCCCGAGCCAAGCGGGAAGCCGCCGCGATCCCCACCGCCCTCAGCAGCGGCCTGCGGACACAGATCCGCATCCCGGAGAGGCCGTCGCTCGCCGCGACGATCAACCTCGGCGATGCGGTCCTGGCGCATTCGTCTTATGTGGATCTTGCCAATTTGACAGAAGCCTCTGGCGGCGACCCGGTCCGCTTGGCCTATTTCAGTGCCATCCGCGAGCAGATCGAGCGCTCCGCCAGACGGCGAACCTGGGTCACGGGCGAGGAGAAGGAAGGGCTGGTCTACGTGGTCTTCGTCCTGCGCCCCGGAGGATCCCTCCAGAAACTGTCGATCCTGAAGGAGCGGTCGGTGGACTCCCCAACCCTGCAAGACACCGCGCTTCAGATCCTCGAAGACGCCACGCCCTTTCCGCCTTTTCCGCCATCGATCCGTGAAGCCTCGCAGACGATCGTCATCCCCCTGGAATTTCTCTTAGGTTCATAACCCTCAGCCGTCTGGACTGTTACACGGTTGACAGTCCCGGCGTGCCATCATATAATACACGCATAGAAGCGAGGATCTTCCATGCCACGCGTAGAAGTTCGGAGCGATGAGCCGCTGGAGAAAGCGCTGCGGCGCTTTAAGCGCATGCTGGAGCGCGAAGGGATTCTCAAAGCGCTCAAGGCGAAGAAACATTACGAGAAGCCGAGTGAGCGCAAGCGCCGAGAGCTGCGGCAAGCCATCAGCCGCCGCGCCCGCGCGGCGTGATCCCTCCGCGTGCTCGTCCCGCCCTGCCTGAGTACTCGTGTTCCGCAAGCGTGATGCGTGTCAAGAAAGGTTCCCAGCGATTCAAAACCGTGAGCCGTTTCATCACCGTCGTCTTGCTGGCCAGCGCCCTGCCCATGGCTGAGGCGCCCGCGCTCACCGATGAGAGCCGGCCCAGCGTCCGGCAGCTGCTTCTCGACAACGGCCTCCAGCTCGTGTGGGAGGAGGACCACCGCCAGCCGCTCGTCGCGATCGAAGCCCGCATCAAAGGGGGTCTGCGCGGCGAGGGACCGTTTGCCGGCACCGGCATCACCCACTTCATCGAGCATATGCTCTTCAAAGGCACGCCGTCCCGCCCGCCCGGCACGATCGACCAGGAAGTGCGCCGTTACGGTGGCACGATCAACGCGTTCACGTCGTTCGACGCGACCGGGATCTCGCTGTTCGTTGAATCCCGGTATCTTCCGGAGGCGCTGGGCATGCTGGCCGATATCCTCCAGCATGCCATCTTCGATCAGACAGAGTTCGAGAAGGAACGCGCGGTCATCATCTCTGAAATTCAGATGAACCTGGACGATCCGGACCGGCGCTTGAGCCATGTGTTCTGGAGCCGCCATTACCTCGAACACCCCTACCGCCACCCCATCCTGGGCCATCGCGCGTTGCTGGAGCGGTTGACGACGGCCGACCTGACGGAATTCTACGCGGCCCAGTATCAGCCGCAGAACGTCGTGCTCAGCTGTGTCGGGGATCTCGATCCAGCGGCGTTTTCGGCCCTCGCCCGCGAAACCTTTGCGGCCTGGCCGCGGGGCAGGGTGGATCCGCGTCAGCAACTGGTCCCACCGGAACCGCCGGCGGCCAGCGCCAAAGAGGCGGTGGTGGAGCTACCGGTGCAAACCGGCTACGTGCTCGTGGGGTTTGGCTCCGTGCGGCTCTCGGACCCCGAGCTGTATCCGCTGGATGTGCTGGCGAACATCATCGGCGACGGGCGCAGCTCACGGTTGTACGAGACCCTCATTCGCAAGGAGCAACTGGCGGATGCGGTGACCGCGTGGAACTACACGCCGTTTGACGCGGGGATCTTCGCCGTGCAGATGAGAGCGGATCCGGACCGCATCGCGGCGGCCACCGCGGCGGCTCTGCGCATCCTGGAGGACATCAAGCGCCGCGGGGTCACCGAGGCGGAGCTGCGCAAGGCGAAAAAGCGCGTCAGCGCGGACTATCTGCTGAACCTGCAGACCGTCGAGTCCCGGGCGGGGGATCTGGCCAACTCGCTGCTCGCCACCGGCGATCCGCTGTTCTCCCGGCGGTATGTCGAAGGCATTGAGGCAGTCAGCGCCCGTCAGGTGCAGGACGCGGCGCGGTACTACTGCGACGCGGCCAAGATGACTACGGCGGTGATTCGTCCGCCGGCCTCCGCCGCACAGGCCGGGGCGTCGCCAATCCGCGGACCCATGGCGGTATCGAAGATGACGCTGAAGAACGGGGCGACCGTGATGACGGGCCTTGACCACACCCTGCCGATTGCGGCGATCATCGTCGCCTTCCGAGGCGGCGTGCGCGTCGAAACCGAAGAGACCCAGGGCCTCTCCAACCTTGTGGCTCAGCTGCTGACGAAAGGGACGAAACGCAAGAACGCTTCGGAGCTCGCCCTGCAGGTGGAGTCGCTGGGGGGCAGGCTCGAGCCGTTCAGCGGCCGCGACGGATTTGGGATTGTGCTGCAGCTGCTCTCAGAGGATGTCCCGGAAGGGATGGCGCTGCTGCATGAACTCGTGACCCAGTCCGTCTTTCCCGAGGAGGAGCTGAGCCTCCAGCGGCAGCTCATTGCCAAGCAGCTGGCGGCGGAAGACGATGAGATCTTTGACGTCGGCGGCCGGCTGCTGCGGCGCACGCTCTTCGGCCGCCACCCCTACCGGTTTGATCCGCTGGGCGACCGGGAGACGATCGGCCGGCTCAGCCGGGCGGCGTGTCAGGAATTCGCCGCGCGCTGGCTGGTTCCCTCCAATATGGTGCTGGCGGTCTTCGGCGATGTGACGCCGCAGGCGATCGCCCGTCAGGCCGGACAGACGTTCGGCGCGCTGCCGTCGCAACCCGCCCCGTGGCCGGATCAACTGGATGCGGATCTTCCGCGTGACATCCGCGCGGCCGCGCAGACCATGGCTAAGGAGCAGTCGCTCGTCATGCTGGGCTTTCCTGGCCTCACCTATGGGGCGCCGGACCGCTATGCCTTGGAGGTGATGACGGCGGTGCTCTCCGGGATGTCCGGCCGTCTGTTCCAGGCGGTCCGGGAAGCCCACGGGCTCTCGTACACCTTGGGCGCGGTCAACGTGGCCGGCTGGGATCCCGGGTATCTGGTGATCTACGCGGCGACCCGGCCCAATGAGCAGGACCGGGTCCTGGAGCTGCTGGACGGCGAATTGCGGTCCGTGATTGACGAGGGCTTCACCGAGGAGGAAGTCGCGCAGGCGAAGCAGTTTCTCATCGGGGCGCATCGGCTCGACGTCCAGCATGTGGCCGGCTTGGCGAAGCGCGTGGCGCTGGATGAATTGTACGGGATGGGCTTTGATGCGTGGGCCGAGTATGAAGCCCGGATCAGTCAAGTGACCGTGCCGCTGGTGCACGAGGCGGCGAAACGCTATCTGACGCTGCAGCAGCGCGCCGAGGTTGTCATCTCTCCCAATGGCCATCCTATTTCCGAAAACGATTGAGAGTTCGGAATTGGGAATTGGGAATTCGGAATTTCATTCCGAGCTCCGCATTCCGCATTCCGCATTCCGCTGATGGTTTACGCGGTGAGGAGGCCGGCGGTGGCGGGATATTTCTACCCGTCGGACCCGAGCGAATTGCGTGAACTGATCAGCCACCTCACGCGACACGACGGGGTCCGAACCCAGGCGCGAGGGCTCATCGTTCCGCACGGCAGCTTTCGCCATGCCGGAGCGATCGCGGGTGCTGCGTTCGGGCGGATCGTCATTCCCCGGCGCTGCATCGCGATCGGTCCCTCGCACACCGGCAGCTGGATGCCATGGAGTCTCATGACTGGCGGGGCCTACCGCACCCCGCTGGGCGATGTGCCGATCGACGCGGCGTGCGCGGCAGCCCTGCAGGCTCGCTGCCCCTTTCTCGAAGCGGATGCCTGGTCTCAGAGGGGAGAGCACGCGATCGAGGTGCCGCTGCCGTTTCTTCAACACCTGGGGCCGAAGGATCTTTCGATCGTGCCGATCGTGACGGGTGCTGACCGCACCGAGGAATTCGTGCAGCTGGCCCAGGCGCTGGCCCAGGTCGTCCGCATGCTGGAAGAACCGGTGCTCCTGATCGCCAGCTCAGATTTTTCCCACTATGAATCACAGGCCTGCGTGACGGAGCAGGACCACGCGTTGCTTGACGCGGTGCAGACGATGGATGGCGCGTCGCTCGTGCGCCTGGTGCAGGATGAACGGCCTCTCATGTGCGGGTACGGCGCCGTGGCGTGCGTCCTCGACGCCTCGCGGCAGCTGGGAGCCCGGCGCGCGGGTCTTGTGCGCTACGGGACCAGTGCGGATGCCGGCGGCGATCCCCATTCCGCCATCGGCTACGCCAGTGTCATCATCGAGTAGCCCATGGATGAGCCGATCAAGAAGCGAGTAGACGAGTCGTGGAAGGAGCAGGCCGAGCGCGAAAAGCGCACGGCGGAAGCTGCCTCCTCCTCATCGCGGCAGCCGCCAGCGCCGGGGCAGGAAACGGCAGCGGGCCGCGAAGAGGTTGAGGGGCTTCCCCAGGCCCGGTTTGACCTGTTTATCCAGGGGCTTGCGATGGAGGCGCTGATCGGCCTGGGCGATGCGCCGCATCCGGCGACGCGCAAGCAGGCGGTCAATCTGCCGCAGGCGAAGTACCTCATCGACCTCCTCGGCGTGCTGGAAGAGAAAACCAAAGGGAACCTCACCGTCGATGAGGAGCGGTTGTTCAAAGACCTGCTCTACCAGCTGCGGATGCGGTACCTGACCAAATCAGGGGGAGTGGCCCCGGCATGAGCATCGTGCTGGCGATGATGGCTGCGATGATGCTGGCGGGGCTCGCCTGGCTGGCGATCTATATCGTGAGAGAAGCGACGAGACTGAAGACGACGACCGAATCCCTTCAGCAGCAGCTGGCGCAGTTTAAAGAAGGAGGGTTTGACCAGCTGATTCGCGAGAAGTTAGCGCTCCTGACCCAGCGGGCGGACGAAAGCCGGCGCGAGGTGCTTGAACACCAACAGCGTGCTGCGAAGGCCGCGGAAGAGTTCAACAAAAGCCTGGGTGCTGTGACCGCGCAGATCAGCACTCTGCGCGACCTTCAAGCGCGCGTTGGGGAGCTCAATGACCTCCTCAAGCCCCAGCAGTTGCGGGGGGAACTGGGCGAGGTCATTGTGCGGACACTGATTGCTGATAAGCTCCCGAAGGCTCAGTATGAGGAAGAGTACGCGTTTGCTGACGGCAAGAAGGTGGAGTTCGTGGTTCGGCTCAACGACCGCTTGATTCCGATCGATTCCAAACTCCAGCTTGAAGATTTCAAGCGGGTGCGGGAGGCGACCGACGAGCGCCAGCGGCAGACGTTCCGCACCGAGTTCAAGCGAACGGTGAAGCAAAAGATCGATGAGGTCAAGGCGTATATCCGACCCGAAGAGGGCACGTTCAATTTCGCGCTCATGGTCATTCCCTCCGAAGCGGTCTTTTACGATCTGATCGCCGGCAAGGATTTTACCGAGGAGAGCGGCTTGTATGACTACGCCAGATCGGTGAACGTCTTCTTGGTCTCCCCGTTGACGTTCTGGGCGTACCTGACGGCCCTGGCCCAGGGACTCCATGGGCTGGAGATCGAACGGCGCTCTGGTGAAATCCTCGCGAGCCTGCAAACGCTGGCTGGGGCCATCCGGAGCTTCGCCGGCGCAGAGTTTCGTCTGGTAGGCGAGCACTTGCGCAACGCCAGCACGAAGTACGATGACGCAAAGGATCGGCTGCGAGACATCACCGAGACCCTGACCTCGCTTGAGCGAGCGGAAGCGCCGCAGCTTATGGAAGGAGGAACGCCCACATGATCCCACCCCCTGCTGGTCGCAGCGACACCATGATGAACTGCCGCGCAGGTCGCTGCGGGCGCGGCGGATGGGAGCTACTGGTACAAACTTGGAGCATCCGCCGCGCGTCCCGCTGGCTGGCGGGACAGCAACAGGGGGTGGGATGATCGATCCGCAGCTCCTGGAAATTCTTGCCTGCCCGGACTGCAAGACGCCGGTCAGAGAGGAGGGCGAACGGCTGGTCTGCATGAAGTGCGGGCGCCGCTATCCCGTTCGGGATGGCATCCCCGTCATGCTGATAGAAGAAGCGGAGCAGCCAAAGCGTTCATGAAGAAAATCCTGGTGATTCACGGACCGAACCTCCAACTCTTAGGCGCGCGTCAGCCCGACATCTACGGGACCGCGGATTTGAAGAAGATCAACGCCGACCTGAAGAAACACGCCGCCGAATGCGGCGTGACGCTCGAGATCCTGCAGTCGAATCATGAGGGGGATATCGTCGAGCGCATCGGAAAAGCGAAAGGCCGCTGTGACGCCCTCCTCATCAATCCGGCCGCGTACACGCATACGAGTGTTGCGATCCGCGACGCGATTGAAGCCTGCGGCCTGCCCGCGGTCGAAGTGCATCTGTCCAACATCTACGCCCGCGAGCCGTTCCGGCACCAGTCGCTCATCGCGCCGGTGTGCCGAGGCCAGGTGAGCGGGTTTGGCCCGGCGAGCTACCGGCTTGGGCTGGACGCTCTCCTGACGCTCCGCTACAATAAGCGGACGTCGAAGGGATGACACCACAGAGGACACAGAATCCACACAGAAGCACAGAGGAGGCCGGAGGGTCTGCTCTGTGTCTCTGTGGACTTCTGTGGTTCTGTGGTGTGGTCTAATGATCTCCACCACAGAGTTCCACTCCGGGCTGGCCATTGAGATCGACGGGCAGCTCTGGACCATCGTGGAGTTCCAGCACGTCAAACCAGGAAAGGGCGGGGCGTTCGTGCGCACCAAGCTGCGCCGGATGCGGGACGGCTCCGTGATCGAGCGGACCTTCCGCGCCGGGGAAAAATTCCAGGAAGCCTACATCGAAAAGCGCGCGCTCCAGTACCTGTACCGGACAGCGGATTCGTTCCATCTCATGGACACGAAGGACTATGAAGAGGTCCAGGTGCCGGCCCAGACGATCGGCGAGGCGGCCGGGTTTCTCAAGGAAAACATGGAGCTCGAAGGTCAATTCCATGATGGAAAGCTCATCGGGATCCAGCCGCCGATGTTCGTCGAGGTGCGCGTGGAATCCACGGAGCCTGGTGTGCGCGGCGATACCTCGAAGGGCGGGATGAAGCCGGCGACCCTGGAAACCGGCGCCACGATTCAAGTCCCCCTCTTCGTCAACACCGGAGATCTGATTCGCGTGGATACGAGAAACGGGGCCTACGTGTCCCGCGTGTAAATGTAGAGGACCCGTCGTGGACAAACGCCTGAAGTCATCCGAACGGGAAGCGTTCCGGCTCATCGAGGAGATGCTCCAGCTCATGGAAAGCCGCGGCCTGGTCGAGCTGGAGATGGAGCATCAAGGGCTGCGGATCCGGCTGAAGAAAGCGTCCTCCAGCCAAGCACCCCAGCTCGTGGAATACGTCGCCGGCACCCCGCAGTCGGCGGCCGCCGCCCAGCCGGGGGCGAAGCCGGCAGCGGAAGGACGGCGCATCGTGATCAAGTCGCCGATGGTCGGGACGTTCTATCGCGCGCCGGCCCCAGACGCCCCCCCATTTATCGAAGTCGGCCAGGACGTCGAGGTGGGGCAGGTCGTTTGCATCATCGAGGCGATGAAGCTGATGAACGAGATCAAATCCGAGGCGGCGGGGCGCGTGGCTGAAATCCTCGTGCAAAGCGGCGACCCTGTCG
>JACQHS010000018.1 GCA_016198915.1 Candidatus Omnitrophota bacterium | reverse complement strand
GGTGCCAATCTGCCCCAGCACCTCCAGGGTATAGAGGGCGGGCTCTTGGGTTTCGCAGACACGGTAGGTGCCCGCGGAGGTTTGGCTGGTCGTTGCGCTGAGCTGGGCATCGGTCACGTTCCCACCGACGCATCGAGGCGTCGCGGCGTTCGCGGAGGCGGGTTGCGCCGCCATGAGCGCCTGGATGGTTCCCGCGCGAAACTCGATCATGACCCGATCGAGGGTCGCCTCCGTTATCCAGAAGCTCTGGTTGAGGTCCCGCGAGACTTGAGACGCACGCGCCTCCGCCGTGCTGCGCTGAAGAGACACACCTCCCAAGAGGAGGAGCATGAGCGAGGCGACGTAGATGGCTAACAGGAAAGCCGCGCCGTGGCGGTTCGTGAGCCGCGGACACCAGCTGAGGGCTGGTCGGTAGTGCTTCATCACATCTCCTTCGGCAGCGCCGCTGTCCTTCGATCGCTCGGTAGGACCGGTCGCTTTGCGTCCTCACGTTACCGTGAGTTTGCCCTTCTCGGGAGTACGATCCGAACACTTCAAGTCTACCTAAGGGCAAGGCAAAATAGCAAGACGGGGAGGCTAATTTGCAGGGGCAAGGAGCGTTTGTGCGTCCAGCTGGAGGTAGGGACGTTGGGCTGCCGGCGTCGTCCCAGAGGCATTAGCCACCCAGACCTCGGGCCAAGCAAACACGACACTTTGAACGTTTGAGTTTGGCGCAACGGTCTTCGCAATCTCTTGTGCGGCAACTGGATCGAGATAACCAAGGGATGCCTCAAGACCCGCAGCCTGCCCGAGATAGCGCACCTCATAGGCGGAGCCGGACGGAGGTTCTAATCCCGGCCGGCGCGGGTCGCCATGAGAAGCGAGCTGCCGATTCCGAATGCGGGGATCCATGGCGGTATCCGCTCGAAACACCGCATCCGGCATCGGCCGCGCGTACGCGACGGCGTGCTCCGCAGGATCGTCCGCCTCAAAGACGCGAGCCTCGCGATGCGTCGTTTCCAGAATGATCCCTGCTCGGGCCTTGGCATCAGCCATCACGTAGTTGACGCCGACGGTCCGACGAGCTTGACGGATGAGGGTGGCTGCCTCTTCGAGCGTGTCCGCTTCTTCAAGGACGCGGCGCATCAGAAAGACCATGGGTTCGCCGCGAAACGTGGCATCCACCGTTTCCGCGCCGACCTGGCCGATGGACAGCTGCGCGTCGTTGAGGCCCGTCAGCACGCCGACGAATCCTGCCCACCCCAGGTTGATGAATGCGCGTTTGCCCTTGGGGTGGACCACGAACACCGTGGCGAACTGTTGAATTCCCACGTCAATATTCCAATCGAGGTTCCGCAAATGGATGAGCCGTCCCCCGTTCGTGACACGGCCCCACGCGGCAAAATTGGCGCACGAATAGGTCCGGTCAGGAATCGCATGGAGGCGGTAGAGGTCCCGCAACGGCACCCCGGAGCCGTCCGCAAGTCCTCGCAATTCTTCCAGATAGTCGGAGGGTACAAAGGGCGCAGCCTCGCGCCATGGACGATCCAGCCACCAGTTGGCGGCCCACGACCGCACGAGCGGAATCTTCAAGTACCGGCGAAAGTAGCCCAGGATCTGACGGACTGAGGCTTGCACCTGCGCCTTGAGCACTGTCCCATGCTGATACCCGAGCTCGTATGGGGTGCCGGAGAGATGGATGACCTGTAAGCCGTCGTACTGCTCAATGACCGCCTCCTCGGCAGTGGTCAGTGACCAGTGGCTAGCGGTCAGTGAAACCCCGAAGACCAATATCAAAACATAGAACTGTCTTCTTCTCATCACTATCCACTAATCACTGATCACTGATCACTGATCACTAACCGGCCGATCATTTCCGTCAACCGCTGGACGATGAGTTCGCCGGTCTTCGGCCCGTTGAACGCCATCGACGATTCGTACTGGTCCTGCTCATAGAGCGTCTCCGGCACGCAGTAGCCGATGTAATCGTTGGCGAAGCCGACGATCACAGGCTGCAAGCCGTGTGATCGAGCCGCGTCCTTCAAGACGTGTCCCAACGAGACCGTGAGATCGCATGGGACTCCCAGAAACACGGTCCCGCCGACGGCGACGAGGGAGAGCGAGGCGTCGTCATCGACGAGCCGCGCGCTCAGCCACTGCGGGAGGGTCACGCGACTCACGCGGACGCGCGCCGGCGGCAGCGGCAGATCCTCCTGAACACCAAGGAGCTGTTGGGGCGCATCGGTGACTGCGCGGTCCAGCAACGCCGCAACCTGCGCAGCAAGTTGTTGCCCCAAGGACTCGGCGGCCTCGAAGCCGGTGCCGTGTTTGACCGGCGCCTGGTCGCCCGCAGCACCCGCGAAAAAGAGACACGTCGCGGAGGGAAGCTGCCGCTCGACTTCCCGCATCACCACGCCGGGATAATCGGCTGAGAGCTCCCAATTCCACGCCCCCAGCGTGGTCGGATGGGCTGCAAAGCCTACGAGGACCGCCATCGGCCGAGCCTCCCCGTGGCGGTACACGGCATAGACCGTCAGCTCGTTGTCGGTCCCGGCACCGGCATCCACTCGGTTCTCGAGGAGTCCGTGTGTCTGGGATGATCGAAACGCGGCGCGGACCGGTGACATTGTCCGGTACGCCTGGAGGAGCGCCTGCGCAATCGCGTCCGCGATGGCCTCGAAGATGTCTGGATCAAAATGCCCCATGGAGTGCTTTTCTAGAAACCGAGCGCCGTACGCCCCAGGCCCGGAGTGGGTATGGGTCGCCGCGATCAGAAACAGCGTGTCAGGCGGCAAGCCGCCCTCGATGGCGCGACGGCGCACGGCGTCAAACAGCCGCTCATCGATGATCAGCAGATCACAGCTCGCCAGCGCGGCGGTGGTCGCCCCTTCCCGGATGACTAACGCCCGGACCCCGACTGGATCATGAAGACCTTGGGAGGGCCTGCCCTTCCGACGGCTGTAGCCGGCCAGGGGGACATGTTTCGGGAGGGTGAAGGTTTCGCGCCCGACACCGGCTTCGACTTCCCCGGCGGCCGCAGGAACCGCGGAGGAAACAACGAGCAAGGCGGCCAGTCCATAGACCATCGTCCATAGAATCCATCCTAAAACCGCGTGGAAGCAGGTGACGCGGCGGGCCATACACCTGCGGTGTTCGGCACTCCCATCGGCGACCACTCCGCTGAAGCGGAGTGGTACCCGCCTCGGTCGCAGGACCCGCCTCATGGAGGGTTTTGGGGCGACTGGGTGAGACGTGCTTTCGCTAGGGCTAACGCTTCCTCGGCAGAATGCACCTGCCCTTCGGCCTGCGCTTCCTCAATCGCAGCCAGCAGCTCCCCCACGGCGGGGCCGGGAGTGAGATGGAACTCCGCCATCAGCTGATGCCCGTCCACCAGCCGGGGCGGTTTGACGATCTCTTCGACCTTAAAGAAATACGGGCTGAGCAGTTCTTCCAGCCGAGCGCGCTGCTGATCAAGCTGATCGACCCGCGACAACGGCCCGCGGGTGGCCATCCGGTCACACCACCACGTGAGCAGACACGCCGGGCCGTCATCGCCCAGATCCTTGTAGAACCGATAGATCGCCCGGCGGGTCAGCTGCGGTTCACGGCTCAAAAAGCCCGGGCGCAGGTGGTGGCGGACCAGCTGGCTGATCATCTGCGTCTCGCGGTTGGAAAACCGCAGCCGCTGGGCCGCCGTCAACGCTAACTCGGCGCCGGTGTGCTCGTGGCCGATAAACCAGATTTCGCCGTCGTCATGCACCTGGCGGTTCGCGGGCTTGCCCGCATCGTGGAGCAGCCCTCCGAGCTTGATGAGGCTCTTGCGCGACCGACGCTCCACGAGTTCCTCGGCACAGTACGCATTCAGGGGCCCCCGCAGCGGCCCGGAGAACTCCGCGCATGCCGCCAAGATCCGGTCGCCCTGATGCACGGTTTCCAGCTGATGCCCCAGCACATCGAGATGATGGAAGCCGCCTTGGTCCATGGCGCGCCCAGGAACCAGCTCCGGGAAGAGAACGTCCAGCGCGCCGATCGCGTTGAGCGAGGTCATTGCCCAGCCAGCGCGGTCGGTGGCACAGATCGCCACCAGCTCATCTCGAAGCCGTTCGCCGGAGACTCGCACGAGTCCTTCGACTGCGCGTGCCATCATGGTCTCCAGGGAATCTGCGAATGCAAACTCCAATTGAGCGGCGAACCGAAACGCGCGCAGGATCCGCACCGGGTCCTCATCGAACGTCCCAGGAAAACAGGCCGCAAGCTCCTTCCGCGACAGCGCATGGCGGCCGTTGCACGGATCGATCAAGGGACCGGGATGCGCGGGGTTGCGCAACCAGTCGGCCAAGGCGATCGCAATGGCATTGACGGTAAAGTCGCGGCGGCCCAAGTCTGCTTCAAGCGACGGCCCGCGAAAGTCGCTGATGTCCATATCGAGGCGCTGCGATCCCTCACTGATCACGACCCGCGCAGAGCCGGCCGCCTCATCCAGCGGGACGAACGCACCGCCGAGGGCGCTGGCCAGCGCGCGGGCCAGCGTGATGGCGCCGGTTGGGACGGCGAGATCCACGTTGCGGTTGGTGAATGGCCGCCCGAGCAGCTGATCGCGCACCAGTCCGCCGACGAGAAACCACGAGACGTTCCGCACGCGAGCAAATGTCTGCACGCGCGCGAGCGTTTCAATCACGTTGGACGGGATCATGCTGGGCGACATTATGTCGTTGACATTCGGCAAACTGCTGGCACAATAGAGACATTATACGCACGACCCATTATGCCGAAACGATCCCGCGCGCAAGAACTCCTCGCATTTGAAATCGCCTTCTACGAGAAGCTCCTTCGGGCCTACCCGGATTTCGTGGACGTCCTGATCCCCCTTGGCACAACCTACACCCGCGCGGGACTGTATGACAAGGGGTTGGTGGTGGATCTGCGCCTGACCCAGCTGCGCCAGGAGGACCCGCTAGCATGGTACAACCTGGCGTGCAGCTATTCCCTGCTCAATCGCGTGGATGAGGCCCTGGAGTCGCTCCGGCAGGCGTTCAGCCGAGGCTACACGGATCTTGCCTATGTCCAAAAAGACGCTGACCTTGCCAATCTGCGGCGCTCACCGAAATTTCGTCAGTTCCTCGAGTCGCTGACGTCCCGCCAAGCGACTTAGCGCGTTCCCCACAATCCTCGACGAGCACGGCGAGCCTCGTTCGCCGCCGCGCGAAATCGCTCGACATACCGCACATTCGGGGGAATTGTCAAGAGCTGCGCGTATCCGGCCGCCAGGAGCTCTTCGTTCACCATCCGCTCCCCCACATACACGTACGCCAGGACCCGGCCGTACTGGTCCTTGGGGTGGACGTCGTATTCTAATCGGACCGGCTGGTGTTCTACCAGCCGTCGGTTGGCGTCGGTCGCCGCGCGGGCAAACGGCTCGGGATCAACAACCCACCGCTCCCCGACCCGACGACGGACCTCAGGGGTATCGATGCCGAGATAGCGTACGACCCGTCCATCGCGCAGCTCGATGGTATCGCCGTCAATCACCCGGCGCACGACGAACTCCGTCGGAGCAACGCGCGGGGAGCTCTCATGGGTGAGCAGCCCCGCCAATCCGATCAGGGCGGCCCACGCGAGGGTGTGGCGAAAACGCAGACGCAGGCGAAGACGGGGGATGCGGCTTACCGTTTCAGGGATCGCCCGGCAGCCTGTTCTAGCGATTGGACTTTGTGCACGATCCGGCCAGGCCCCGGTTTGTCGGTACGGTCATCAATGCGAATCGTCGTCATGACGCGTCCGGAGGATTGCAGCATCGTCTCATGACACTGCTTGGCCAGCCGCATGATCGGCTCCCATTCGCCTTCCACGACCGTGCCCATCGATCCGACGCGGTAGTCCAAGCCGCTTGCGTCAATCAGCTTCGCGACGTCAGCCAACAGGCCGCTCAGGCTGGCGTTCTTCGTGCCGATGGGGATGATTTCAAGTTCGGCTAACATGACGGTTACTACTATAGCATTGGTTACGGGACATTTCTATTTTCGCCTGAGGCCGTCCCGCACGGCCGTCCCGCACGGGCTATTGCCGTTCGGCGGCCTGGATCCGCTGAGCGATGGGCGGATGGTCGTAGAAGAGCCAGGTCACCCAGCGCGGAGGATGCGGATCGGCCAGGTTGAGCGCGGCCAGACGCCGTAGGGCGCCGGCAAAGGCGGGCGTGCGATTGGTCAGGTCCACCGCGAAGCGGTCGGCCTGCCATTCAAACACGCGTGAGATGGCGTTCTGCAGCGGCAGGCCGATCAGGCCCAGTCCTGAGAACCACAGCATCGCCATTGGAAATCCTCGAATGTCCGCGAGGCTCTCGAGTCCCACGGCCTTGATCCAGTAAGGGCTTGTGATCTGGGTGAGGGTGAAGGCAAGCCACGAGCCGATGGCGCCCAGGCACAGCAACTTGGTGATGTGGTGGTAGCGGTGATGCGCCAGCTCATGCGCCAACACCCCTTCGATCTCTTCCGGAGTGAAGTCGGCGAGGAGTGTGTCGGAGACCAAGACCCGCCGCGTCCTTCCCAATCCGGCGAGTGCGGCGTTCGCCTTGCGCGTCTCAGCCCCGAGATTGAACCGGAAGACGCCGAGCGCCGAGACCCCGACCCGCTGGCAGAGCGCCAGCAGCCGCCTCGCGAGCGCCTCATCCTGCAGCGGGCTGGTCTTGTAAAAGATGGGCAGCAGGATGGTAGGAAACACCCGCGCCATGACCACCGTAAACAACACCCAGCCGGCCGTCGCCCACAGCGGCCACGTCTCGGGCGCGTGGCGCAAGAGCGCGTACAGCCCCTCAACGAGGAGGGCGCCCAGGACGGCGCTCACCAGCAGCTGCTTCATTTCCCGCATCATCCAGCCACGGAACGTCATGCGGGATAATCCAAATTGATGCTCAAGCCAGAAACTGCCGTAGACATGCAGCGGCAGCATCACGAGATAATAGGCGCCGCCGAACACCGCAAGATACCCCAAGAGGATCACTGGCTCCTGCGTCAGGCGGAGGGACCACCATCGGGCGGCGGCGTGTGACCACCCCAGACTCTGAAAGGCGATGAGGAAGGCGAGCGACCCGGCCAAGTCAAGCAGGAGCAGCCGATACCGGACTTGGGCGTAGCGCCGTGCATCCGTTGGGGGGGAAACCGCCGGTGGAGTCATGAACGCGTACCGGCCAGCACGGGACGGAAGGCCAGACCCTGCGCCAGGAACAGTTGGTACTGCTCAATCTGCTGTTCCATCATCTCACGGGACGCCCCCCGGTAGCGCTGGAACAAGTCGGTGAGCGTCGAGAGCAGGTCCAGCCCTTGGCAGGAGCTGAAGGCGATCCGCGTGCGTCGGGCGAGGACATCGGTGATCGTGCAGGCCAGTTCGTGTTCGATCGCGTAGAGCAGTTCGGCCTCCGTGCATTCATGATGCGGACAGACCGGATGCGCCAGGGCGGGTTCTCGGTCCATCAACTGCAGGAGGCGAAAGGTGCCGGCGCCGTAGCGAGCCAGCCATCGGGCCAGCAGATCCGGATCGCTGCGCCGAATCACGGGCTGCCAATGGTCGAGCGCAACCGGCTGGGGTGTCTCCAGTAGACTCACCTGATCCGTCAGGCAGCGGTCGGCCCGCCACCGGTGACGGCCCACCAGCAGATCCACGGTCTCCTGGGCCATCGCGCGATACGTCGTGTATTTACCCCCCAGCACGCTGACCAAACCGCGGTCATCGATCTCAATCTGGTGTTCCCGAGACGCGTGGGCGGCGGATCCGGAAAATGCGAGCAGCGGCCGTGCTCCCGCGAAGGTCGCGATGATCTCGTCTTCCTGCACGTGGCTGCCCGGCAGGAGTCGGTTCACTTCGTCCAAGAGGTAGCCGGTCTCTTCGGCGTTCGCGCGCAGCGCGTCCAGCGAGCCGTCCAGCGGCCGCTCTGTGGTCCCCACTAAGGAGTACTCGCCCCACGGCAGAACGAAGATCAGGCGGTGGTCCGCCCGGGCTTGGACAAACAGCGCCTGGTAGGCGACGCGCGGGATGACGAGGTGAATCCCCTTGGTCGGCGCCAGCCGCGGGACGGCCGCGTCATCGCTCAGGCGGCGGATGTGGTCGGCCCACGGGCCGGTGGCGTTGACCACTGCTTGCGCGCGAATTTCTATCGTCCGTCCGGTGAACACATCCTCCGCCGCACTCCCGCAGAGCGTTCCGTCCTGCGTCAGGAACGCGCGCAGCCGCGTGTAGTTGCAGCACACCGCGCCGAAACTGATCGCCTGCAGGATATTCGCCAGGCACACGCGCGCATCGTCCATGGCGCAGTCGGCGTACAGGCCGGCGGCGCGAAATCCCTCGATCAGCAACCCGGGTTCCAGGGCCAGGGCGCGGCGCGCGGAGAGCATCCGATGCGACCGGATACCGCGTCCCCTGGCCAGCAGGTCATAGAGCCAGAGGCCAACGTTGACCTTCCACGCCGGGCGGCCATCTCCCTCGTAGACCGGCAGCATCAGCGACAGCGGATGGACGAGCGACGGGGCGATCGTTCGCAGCGTGTGCCGTTCTCGAAGGCTTTCCACCACGAGGCGCAGATGTCCGTGCTCGAGATAGCGCAGGCCGCCATGGATGAGCTTGGACGTTTTCGAACTGGTCCCGCTGGCAAAATCGCCTTGTTCGATGAGCGCAACCTTCAGCCCCCGCATCGCGGCATCGCGCGCGATGCCGGCGCCCACAAT
>JACQHS010000011.1 GCA_016198915.1 Candidatus Omnitrophota bacterium | reverse complement strand
GTGGTGTCGGGTGATGCGTATCTGTTCCTTCCTTCCTAGCGCGACGGAGATCCTCTTTGCCCTCGGGCTTGACGAGCAGATCGTCGGGGTTTCTCATGAGTGCGATTTCCCTCCGCAAGCCCGCGCCAAGCCGCGCGTCGTGACGACCCGCATGGATTCGCAGCGCCTCTCCAGCGAGGAGATTGACCGGGCGGTCCGGACCGCCCTGCGCGAGCGCACCAGCCTCTACCGCGTGGACGTCGAGGCGCTGCGGCGCGCCCGTCCGGATCTTCTCGTCACCCAACAGCTGTGCGATGTGTGCGCCATTGATACGGCGACGGTGTCCGAAGCGCTCGAGGCGCTTTCCTACCGGCCCGAGGTGGTGTCGCTCCATCCGCACACCCTCTCAGAAACACTGGATGACATCCGTGTGGTGGGAGAGCGCACCGGCCACCTGCCGCAGGCGGAGGTGTTGCTCCAGTCGCTGCGCGGTCGCATCGATCGCGTGCATGCGCGCGTGGCACACCTCAGCCGGCGTCCGCGCGTCTTTTGCCTCGAGTGGCTCAAGCCGCCGATGGCCTGCGGCCACTGGGTGCCGGAACAGGTAGAGCTTGCCGGAGGGCACGAAGTGCTGGGGCGCACGGGCGAGCCGTCGCGCTACGTCACCTGGGAGGAGATCGCGGCGGCCGAGCCGGACCTCCTTGTTCTCATGCCGTGCGGGTTGTCCGTGGAGCGCACGCGCCGTGAGCTGTCGCTGGTGACTGACGAGCCGCTCTGGCGAACGCTGCCCGCGGTTCGGCAAGGGCGCGTCCACCTGGTCAACGGGCCGGCGTACTTTAACCGCTCCGGCCCGAGATCGGTGGATGGTGTTGAGCTCCTCATGCGATTGATCAGCACCGTCTTCGTGATCACGGCGGTCGCGCTTGGAACCCTGACGGCTGCGGTGTGGGCGGATACGGTTCGATTGAAGAGCGGCCGCACCATTAGCGGCCATGTGGTGAAGCAAGATGATGCCCAAGTGATCATCGCCACCTCGTCGGGAAGTGACGTGGTGGCCGCCAGCGATGTGAAGTCGATCAGCTACAGCGATCTTCGCTTCACGCCGCGTCGGCCATCCGAGCAGGCCTTGGCCCCGCCCACGGAAGCGGCGACTATGGATACCGCACTGTTAGACCGCATCAGGACGCGGCTCCTCGCAGGCCATCGATATCTGCAGCAGACCCAGAAGGTCCTGAACCTGCTGGTGCAGGGCAAGCCGGTGGACGCCGGTTCTGAAGCTCAGCGGGCCGCCCGGCACCTACTTCCCACGACAGCCCGCGGCGTCTTGAGCCCGTTGAGCGCCCTGGCCGATCTGGTCATCCTCCTGGGGTTTCACTCGACGCTGCTGTGGCTGTTCCTGGTCCTCGTGAGAGAACGACGCTCCATCATGCGGACTATGGAGTTTTTGCTCTTGAGCTACTGCCTCATCATGCTGCTCATGCTGGGGATTGGCGCGGCGTTTGGTCAAGGACTTTCAGCAGGCCTGTGGGTTGAGGCGATCGGGGTCCCCCTCCTCCTTATGGCGTTGGCCGTCCTCTTTTGTTGGATGTTCACCGTACGGCCCCTGAAGGCGCTGACGGTCGGGCTGCTTGCGACAGGGGCGAGCCTCGGCCTCGGAGTGCTCCTCCGATGAACCGCTTCAGCGCTTGCATCGTGCGATGGGACGCGGTAGCATAGAGCGAGGCGCGGTAATCCTTTCCTTGCACGTGTCCAACCCCGTCGTGAGCGGTCACGAGTCACATCATGGATAACTATTTCCATCAATATGCATTCATCGGCCTATTGACCGGTGTCGCCATTGTGTTGGGGGTCGCCCCCCTCATCCTGGCTCGGTTCATCGCCCCAAAAAAACCCGGGCACTCGAAGCAAGCACCCTATGAATGCGGCTTGGAGTCCACCGGCGATCCCTGGGTGCAGTTCCGCGTCCAGTACTATATCTATGCGCTCTTGTTTGTGGTCTTTGATGTGGAGGTCGTGTTCATTTATCCCTGGGCGCTGGTCTGGAAGGGGCTGGGCGTCGTAGCGCTGGCAGAGATGGCCCTCTTCCTTGCGATTCTGGCCGTCGGCCTGGTCTATGCCTGGAAGAAGGGTGTGCTAGAGTGGGAGTAGCTATGGACGAAGGACTCAAAAGCGAGCTCCAGAAACAAGGCGTCTTCGTGACGACGTGGGATGCGCTCGTCAACTGGGGCCGGTCCAACTCGATCTGGCCGCTCCAGTTCGGGCTGGCCTGTTGTGCGATCGAGATGATCGCCACGGCCGCCTCGCGCTACGACATCGCGCGCTTCGGCTCCGAGATTTTCCGCGCAAGCCCCAGACAGGCCGACCTGATGATCGTCGCGGGCACCGTCACCAAGAAAATGGCGCCGCAGGTCGTGCGGCTCTACAACCAGATGGCGGAGCCCAAGTACGTCATCTCGATGGGCGCCTGCGCGACGTCCGGCGGGCCGTTCCACACGGGGTATAACGTCTTGAAGGGCATTGACCGCTACATCCCCGTCGATGTGTACATCCCCGGCTGCCCGCCGACGCCCCAAGCGCTGCTGGAGGGGTTGACGAAGCTGCAGGAGAAGATCCGCGCGCGCTCGATGGGAGCGGCACTGCAGGAGAAGAAAGGCGAATACCCGGTTCCTGAGTACGGCAAGCAGGGGCTTGAGCCGCGCTACCATCCAGACGTCTGGCAACCGCCGACCCAGCACCCCTTTGATTACCAACGCGCAGGCGGAGGGGCAACCCCTTGATGCTCCCGTCGCTCGACGAGCTGAAATCTTCGCTTGAACAACTGTTGCCCGGCGTCTCGATGGCTGTGGAGGGCGGCTCGCTTGTCGTCCCGCCCAAAGATGTGACCGCGGTCTGCCGCTGCCTGAAGGACACCGACCGGTTTCGCCTCGACTACGTGGCGAACCTCACGGCAGTGGACTACCCTCCAGAACGCATCGAGGTCGTGTATCACTTGTGTTCCATGGCCCACAAGCATGGGCCGGTGACGCTGCGCGTCAAACTCGATCGGCTGAATCCCGTCGTGGATTCGGTCACACCGATCTGGCGCGCTGCCGAGTTTCAGGAGCGGGAAGTGTACGATCTTTTCGGCGTGCGGTTCGCCGGGCATCCGGATCTGCGCCGGATCCTGATGTGGGAGGGCTTTGAAGGCCACCCCATGCGCAAAGACTACGTGCCGGAAGACCAAAACGTGCTATGACGACCACTTCTGCTGCTGAGACCCAAACGCTCGAGGTCAACCTTGGGCCGCAGCATCCCTCGACCCACGGGGTGTTCCGGATGATTGCGACCCTCGACGGCGAGACGATCCTGAAGCTCAAGCCGGTCATGGGTTACCTCCACCGCAACCATGAGCAGATCGGCGAGAGGGCCACCTATATCGCGAGCTTCCCGTTCACCGACCGGCTGGATTACTTCAACGCCATGTCGAACAACTTCGGCCTGGCGATCGCCATTGAGAAGCTCGGCGGTGTTGCCGCCTCAGAACGCGGGGAATACCTGCGCGTTATCATGGCGGAGCTCACCCGTTTGCTGAACCACGCCGCGGTGACGGGTTTTCTCATCAACGACATGGGGACGTTCGGCACGCCGCTGCTCTACGCCTTCCGCGAGCGCGAGAAGATCCTCGATCTCTTTGAAGCCGCGTCCGGCTCGCGGATGATGTGCAACTACGTCCGTCCCGGCGGCGTGCGGGAAGACGTTCCCGAAGGCTGGCTCCAACAGGCGCGGGAGCTCGTCAGCAACTTCCCCCGCTTCATCGACGAGTTTGAGCGGCTGCTAACGGACAATGAGATCCTCCAGCAGCGGGCGAAACATGTTGGTGTTCTGCCCAAGGAGCTGGCGATCAACGCGGGCATCACCGGACCCATGCTGCGCGCCTCCGGGGTCAACTACGACGTCCGCAAGGTGGACGGCTACTCGATCTATCCCCGGTTTCAATTCAAGGTGCCGCTGGGCACCGTCGGGGACGTGTACGACCGCTTCTACGTCCGCATTCTGGAGATGCGCGAGAGCGTCAAAATCCTCCAGCAGGCGCTCAAAGAGGTTCCCGGCGGCCCGGCGATCAGCCCGAAGGGGCTGGCGCTGGTGAAAGCGCCCCGCACGTTCAGGCCGGCCAAGGGCGAGGCCTACGGCCGAGTCGAGGCGCCGAAGGGCGAGCTCGGCTTTTACCTCGTCAGCGACGGCTCGCCTCAGCCGTACCGCTACCACATCCGCGCGCCGAGCTTCGTGAATCTGACGGTGCTGGAAGACATGTGCCTCGGCCACAAAGTGGCGGACGTCATTATTATCTTGGGCTCAGTCGATATCGTCCTTGGAGAGGTTGACCGCTAATGGCGATCGTGGGCCGCGGGATACTCGACGGAATGGGAGTGACGTTCAAGACATTCCTGGAGACGTATCCCTGGGGCCGGGTGCTCCTGCGGGTGGTCGGGATTCCATCAGCGAACGGACTGGTCACCATCGAGTATCCCGATGTGAAGCAGCAGCACCACGAGCGCTTCCGCTAGTTCCCGTTCCTTGTCTACGACAACACACCGGATAATCTGCGCTGCGTCGCGTGCAAGATCTGCGAGG
>JACQHS010000017.1 GCA_016198915.1 Candidatus Omnitrophota bacterium | reverse complement strand
TCGAGCAGATCTTCCGCCTGCTCATGCTCCTCTACCGGCCCGAGGACATCCACCTCGTCTATGAGCAGATGCAGGCGACGGATACGTACGTGCGCTCCGATGCGATCGAGCTCTTGGACAATCTCGTTGATCCCTCGATGCGGCGAATGCTCCTGCCGCTCTTCGAGGAAGACCGGTTCCTGGCGAGCGTCGAAGAATCCCAGCCCACGGCCCATGATCCGGCGGTGGCCTACCGCATCTTCCAAGAAGCGATCTGGGATCACAACTGCTGGCTGAGCGTGACGACGCTCTGCGCTGTCGGGCGGCTGCGCCTGACGACGATGCGCCAGGAATTGGAGAAAGCCACGCGCCACGGCGAGTCGCTCATCTCCACCGCTGCCAAAGTGGCCCTCCATCTCTCCAACAATCCGTGATCGATCAGCCCTCGCCAGGATTTCCTCAAGCGTGTATCATGGGGTGACATGTCTGCCGCCGCCCGTGCTGTGATCGCGTGGTGCCTCGTCCTGGCGGTCAGCGGATGCGCCGGGTGGCCGCGGTCCTTTAGCGCGCGGCCGTGTTGCGTGGACACCAAACTCCGGGTCCGGCGCCAGCCGATCGCCTGGCATCTGTTCGACGTCACGGTCCTTGAGCCCATTGAACAGGTCTTCCACCTCGGGCGCATCAGCAGAAAGCTCTTGGGTGTGCCGATCCGGGCGTTGAACCTCCGCGACGGCGGAGTGGGCGACTCCGCCTTTTTCATCAACCGGGATCCGGTACAGCTCACGTCCGAGGATGTGCGCTGGGGCCCGAGCCGTCCGGACGACCTGCCGGTCGCTCCATTGACCATCACGAAGCCCAAGGTGGAAGGCAAGACCGCAGGCTTCTTTGTCACGGATGCGAAGGGCCGCCGCTACCTCGTGAAGCTCGATCCAGTGGACAGTCCGGAGCTGCTCAGCGGCGCTGAGGTCGTCACGAGCAAACTGCTCTACGCGCTGGGCTATCACGTGCCCAGCTACGAAGTCGTCTCGTTCGACCCTGCGCAGCTGCGCATCGGCGACGGAGTGCAGGCGCGGGGGGCGGACGGTGAGATGCACCCCTTCGACGCGAAGCGGCTTACGGCGCTGATGACGCCGCGCCTGCGGTCAGGACGGGTGCGGGCCGTCGCCAGCAGGATTCTTGACGGGGAGATCCTGGGACCGGCGCGGTTTAAGCGGTTCCGCGACTGCGCCGAGGTGCGGGCCCTGCGCGTGGCCTATGCCTGGCTCAACAACATCGACGCCAAGGACCACAATTCGCTGCTCGTGTGGGACGGGACGAAGACCGTGGGCTACCTGATCGACTTCGGGACCTCGCTGGGCGCGGACGCGGGCCTCGGCGGGCCCAAGCAGTCCTGCGCCGGCTGGACCTATGTGGTGGATTTCAAAGAGGCGTCGCTTGAGCTGCTGACGCTTGGGCGGCACCGGCCGGTCTGCGATGCTGCGCACGGGGCGGTCAGCCCGAGCGTGGGATTCTTCTCGGAGCACGTGGACCCGGATCATTGGAAGCCGTACGTCCCCAACCGCGCATTTACGGCCATGACCGACGCCGACGCCGAGTGGATGGCGCAGCGCATGGCGCGCCTCTCGCGGGAGCAAATTGCGGCGGCGGTATCGGCGGCGCAGTACAGCCGTCCTGAGGATGCCGCGTACCTCGTGGAGACGCTGGACGCGCGGCGGACCGCGATTGTGCAGCACTACTTGGACGATGAAGTTGCGGAGGCTCGAGCGCGATGATCTTATCTTTTCGAAGGGCGTATCCCGTCATCCACCCCACAGCGTTTGTGGCGCCGGGAGCGGATGTGATCGGCCGCGTCCGCCTGGCCAAATCCTCCAGCGTGTGGTTCGGCTGCGTCCTGCGCGGCGACGTGAACCGCATCGACATCGGGGAAGCGACGAACATCCAGGATGGCTCCATCCTGCACGTTGATGACGATCACCCCTGCCTGATCGCCGACCACGTCCATGTCGGCCATCACGCGAACCTCCACGGTTGCCGTGTTGAGCGCGGGGCGATGATCGGCATCGGAGCGATCGTGCTCAGCGGGGCGCGGGTGGGGTCCGGCGCCATCATCGGCGCCGGCAGCGTGGTCTTGGAGGGCACGCGGATCCCGCCGCGGATGCTGGCGGTTGGAGCTCCTGCTCGGGTGGTGCGGCCGGTGACGGCGCAGGACTTGGCCTACATCCGCCGCTGGGTGGCGAAGTATGTCCGTCTCGCGAAAGCCTATCGGAGTGGTTAGTGGTCAGTGACTAGTGGTTGGTGAACGGCCTTTCACTAACCACTAATCACTAACCACTGACCACTCAACGGTTATTCTCCGATGAGTTGGATGAGGTAGGAGCGCGTACGGGGCCGGATGTCGAAATCCACCAGGACGATTTGTTGCCAGGTGCCAAGCTGAAGCTTGCCGTCCGCGACCGGGACGCTGAGCGACGGGCCGATGAACGAGGCTCGTAAGTGCGAAAACCCGTTGTCATCTCCGCCGGACTCGTGGTGCGCGTAGCGCAGCGACTCTGGAAACAGCCGCTCCACCGCCTCCTTGAGATCGCGCACCAGCCCCGGTTCGAACTCGATCGTCGTCACGCCCGCCGTTGAGCCGGTGACGAAGACCGTCGCCAGCCCCTGACGCAGCTTCGCGCGCGTCACCGCCTTCTGCACGGCCCCGGTGATTTCCACGCAGTCGTTGCGTCCCTTCGTATTCAGTTCTTCGGTGTACGTCTGGACGATCATGATTCCCTGATTATACTATATGTTATACTGAATCACTTTCGCGGAGGTGGTGAAACTGGCAAACACGCAGGCCTCAGAAGCCTGTGCCGAAAGGCTTGGGGGTTCAACTCCCCCCCTCCGCATTGTATCCTCTCCGAGGAATCCATGCGTATCGGACTGACGTACGACCTTCAAACGGATCCAACCGACGACCGGCAGGCGGAATTCGACCGGCCGCGCACGATCGAAGCGCTCGAGGCTGCGCTGCAGGCGCTGGGCCACACGGTGATCCATCTGGGGAGCGCCGAGCAGCTCGCCGCCGCCCCCTGGCGTCTTGAAGAAGTCACCTTTGTCTTCAACATCGCCGAAGGCTCACACGGCCGCTGCCGTGAAGCCTGGGTGCCGATGCTGCTGGAGCATTGGGGGATGCCCTTCGTCGGCTCGGGATCCATCGCCCAAGCCCTCGGGCTGGATAAAGTGATGAGCAAGCGGCTGGCGAGCGCCTCCGGCGTGGCCACGCCCCGCTGGGCCGTGGCGGATGGACACGACCGGCTCTCAGTGATCCGTGCTGGCGAACTGCAGTTTCCCCTCATCGTCAAACCCCGGTACGAAGGCTCAGGTCTGTGCATCGATGCGGGTGCTGTGGTGCACGATCTGACGGCGCTCGCGCGTCGTGTCGAGTGGCTGACCCGGCGGCTTAGCCAGCCGTGCCTGGTGGAGGAGTTCATCCCGTTCGGCGAGCTGACCGTGTTCCTCATCGGCAACCGCCCGCCGCAGGCGCTGCCCGTCGTTCAGCGGCCGATTGATCCTGTGAGCCGCCTCTCGTGTCACGTACTGGGGGAGGATGTCCGCGCATGGCTGTGCCCCGTTGAGTTAACGCCGCAGCTGGAAGCCGCCGCCGCACAGATGGCGGTGACGATGTTTGAGGCGCTGCGCTGCCGCGACATGGCGCGCGCGGATCTGCGGGTCGCTGAGGACGGCAGGCTGTATTTTCTGGAGATCAACCCGCTGCCGTCGTTTGATCCCAGCGGCAGCCTCGGCCTCGTTGCGGAGTACCTCGGCACGACCTACACCGAGATGATCCATCAAGTGCTCAACGCCGCACTCCTTCGCCTCGAGCTGCCCGAGGCGCCGTCGCCTGAGCCGGTCTGAGACATCAACCGCAATGCGAAATTCCGACGTCTATCGCCATCCCCAGTACTATGCCATCGGCTACCGCTGGAACACGGAAGCGGAATGCGACTTCCTTGAAGCCTGCCTGAAACGCTTCGGGCCGCCGCAGGCCCGGCGGCTGCTGGACATCGGCTGCGGCGCCGGCCGGCACTTGCTGGCACTGGCCAAGCGCGGCCATGAGATGACCGGCATCGATTTAAGTCCCGAGATGATCGGCTTCGTGCAGGACACAGCACGCCAGGAGCATCTCTCTGTGACCGCCGCCGTCGGCGACCTTCGCCATCTGGCGGTCACCGGGACCTTTGATGCCGCGTATTGTTTCATGGACACCTTCCGTTTTCTGCTCACGAATGACGAGATTCTCGCGCACCTGCGCGCCGTGGCCGAGCGGCTCGTCCTCGGCGGGCTTTACCTCGCCGACTTCTGGGTGCCCAGCCGCTGGGACCAGATCGGCAGCGAGATCCACCAATGGGAGCAGACCGAGGGCGGCACGACGGTGCGCGTCTTCTACCTCCAGCATCCCGAATCCGCGGACCCCGTGGCCCAGACCTTCGAGGATGAGCTGGTCTTCGAAGTGGTGGAAGACGGCCAGACCCAGACGATCCGCGGAGGCCGGACGCGCACGCGGCTGCTGCTGCCGCAGGAATTCCGCGCGCTCGTGAGCGCCTCCGGCGTGTTCGAGACGGCGGGGACGTACGGCGACTTCGACCTGTCCGGCCCGTTTGAACGCGACACGCTCTCCTGGCGGATGATCAGCGTCTTGAAGAAGCCATGAAGACTCACCGGACGGCGCTCGCTTCTCACCTGGTGCGGGGGTGGTTCTGCCTCGTGCTTGGCATCCCTGCGACACTGGCCGAGGAACAAGTCTCCGGTGACCCCTATGCGGCTCAACGGGAACAGATGGTCCGTGAGCAGATCGCCTCAGGGGTCCATGGCGTCGCGGTACGTGACCCGCTTGTGCTCAACGCGATGCGTCGTGTCCAGCGCCATGCCTTCGTGCCTCCTGCGTATCGACACCTGGCCTATACCGACGCGGCTCTTCCTATTGCCGCCGAACAGACGATCTCACAGCCATTCATCGTCGCACTGATGACGGAGCTGGCGAGGGTCCGTCCGGGCTCGCGGGTGCTGGAAATCGGGACCGGCTCCGGCTATCAAGCAGCTGTCCTGGCAACTATCACCAGCGACGTCTACTCGATTGAGATCATTGAGGCGCTGGCGAGCCAAGCCCAGGAGACGTTACGGAGCCTGGGCTATAACGCCCAGGTACGGCTTGGCGATGGCTACCTTGGTTGGCCAGAGGCGGCACCCTTTGATGCGATCCTCGTGACCGCGGCCGCGCCCCGCCTCCCACCGCCGCTTGTTGAGCAGCTTGCGGTCGGAGGTCATCTGGTCATTCCCCTCGGCGAGACCTTTCAGGAACTTTACGTCTTTCACAAAACCGAGAGGAGTCTAACGCAAGATGCCGTGATCCCTGTCCAGTTCGTCCCCATGACCGGGCTTGTTCAAGAGCCTGCAACCGAGCATCCCTCTGCGAGGTGAACAGGCTGCGATGGCCAAAGCGCGTAAGCCCAAGGACGCCGAGCCGACCTTCGCCACCAACCACAAGGCGCGCCGGGATTACGCCGTGCTGGAAACCTACGAAGTGGGCGTTGAGCTCAAGGGGACCGAGATCAAGTCAATCCGCCAGCACCGGGCGACTATCGACGACAGTTTCGCCCGCATTGATGGGGGTGAGCTCTTCTTGTATAATATGCACATCAGCCCGTATGAGCAGGGCGGCCGCTACAACGTTGAGCCGACACGGCCGCGCAAGCTGCTCATGCACCGCCGACAGATCGACCGGCTCGCCGGCCTGCTCTCGCAGCAGCGGGTGACGCTCATTCCGTTGCGGCTCTACGAGAAGCACGGCCTGGCGAAGATCGAGTTGGCGGTCGGCAAGGGCAAGCGGGTCTTTGAGAAGCGCGATCGAATCCGCGAGCGGGAGGTCGAGCGGGATCTGCGGCGTCGGATGCAGCATGATGTCCGAAAGGGACGTTGACGTCCGTCCCGCAACGAACAAGGGGGGCGACTAGAATCGATTCGGACCAGTGAGAAGTGAGGGG
>JACQHS010000147.1 GCA_016198915.1 Candidatus Omnitrophota bacterium | reverse complement strand
TTTTTACGCTGGACGACCTATGGGTGTGTGACGGCCACCCTCCTCTTGGGGGTGACCCCCCACCTGCTCACCGCCCTTGTGCTGTTCGGAATCGCAAACTTCTGCTACCAGCTGGGGACCATCTTTTATGACGCGCTGCTCTGGCGAGTAGCACCCCCGGGACGTCTCGGGCAGACTTCAGGGATCGGCGCCGCCTTCGGGTATGCCGGCAGCATGATCGGACTGCTCCTGCTGTGGCCGTTCGTCCGATGGGGCGGCTACCAGGCATCCTTCGCCCCCTCCGCGCTCTGTTTCCTGCTGTTCGCCTTGCCCAGTTTCCTGATGATCCGTGAAGCGCGTGGGCCGCGTCCGTCGAGCTGGCGCGAGCTCATGCGCACCGCCTGGTTGCGGTTGGGGATTACGGTTCGGTTCGCGAGAAGACACCGCGGGTTGTGGGGCTTTCTGTGGGCGTCGTTCTTCAGTTCCAATGCCATTAACACGGTGCTCGTGTTCATGGCGGTCTACACCAGGAAGATCATCGGATTTACCAACACCCAGCTCATGACATTCTTTCTCTTCAGTCAGGCGTTCGCCATCGCCGGGGCGATCGTGTTTGGGAAGGCCGTGGGGCGCTGGGGCGCGAAGCGGACACTCGCGGTTGTGTGGTGCGGGTGGATCGCTGCCTTGGGATTGTTGGTCGCGGATGTTTCCGAACGATTGTTGTGGGTCGCCGGACCGATCACCGGCTTCTGTCTGGGTTCCACCTGGGCCACGGCGCGGGTCCTGCTCATGGAGCTGTCTCCCAAGGACCAGCTCGCGGAAATGTTCGGGCTCGCCGGGCTCTTCGGGCGCGCCTCCTCAATCTTGGGCCCCCTGTTGTGGGGGCTGCTGGTGTGGGATCCGGCGCGTTACCCGGTCGCCCTCCTGTCGCTGATCGGGCTGTTGGTCATTGGGTTATGGATCCTATCCCGCGTGCCTGAGCCTCCTGTTTCGGTCACAACATGAAACGACATGACATCGCGGCAATCTTTAACGAAATGGCAGACCTGTTGGAGTTTCGCGGTGATAATCCCTTCCGCATCCGCGCGTACCGCCGCGCGGCGCAAAATCTTGAGAGTTTCAGCGGCGATCTGGAAGCCTTGGCATCGGCGGGGCGTCTCCAGGAGCTCTCCGGCATCGGCGAAGATTTGGCCCGTAAAATTGACGAGTACCTTCGGACCGGCGCGATCGTCGCCTTCGAGCAGCTCAAGCGGCGGATCCCAAAAGGGGTCTTTGAGCTGCTCGAAGTCCCCGGTGTGGGACCGAAAACCGCGAAGCTGCTCACCGAGCGGCTGCATATCACCACGATCCAACAGCTTGAAACGGCTGCCAAAGCGCACCGCTTGAGCCGGCTGCCGGGTTTTCAGGCGAAGAAGGAAGAGAATATCCTCAAAGGCATCCAGATCGTCCACAGGGGGCGGTCGCGCATGCACTTGGGGATTGCGCTGCCGTTGGCCCAGGAGCTGTTGGCGTTTCTCAAAACCATCCCTGGCGTGAGTCGGGTCTCGACCGCCGGCAGCCTTCGCAGGATGAGGGAGACCATCGGCGACCTCGATCTGCTGGCGGCCTCGAAACATCCCTCACGCGTCACGAGCGCGTTTGCCAAGGCGCCGTTCTGCGCGCGAGTGCTGGCCGCCGGCCAGACGAAATCGTCCATCCTGACCTCTGAGGGTCTGCAGGTGGATCTGCGGGTTGTCGAGCCGGACAGCTTCGGCGCCGCGCTCCAGTATTTTACCGGGTCGAAGGAGCATAACGTGCGTCTGAGGGAACTGGCTTCTCGTCAGGGATTGAAGATCAACGAGTACGGGGTGTTCCGGATCCGCGGCGGCCGCCGCCTGGGGGGAAGGGAAGAGGCTGACATCTACCGCGCCGTGGGGCTGCCCTGGATTCCGCCAGAACTGCGAGAGGACGTCGGAGAAATTGACGCGGCCAAGGCCGGCCGTTTGCCGTCGCTGGTGGAAGCGGAAGACCTGCGCGGAGATTTTCACATCCATACGACGTGGTCTGACGGCAGCGACTCGCTGGAAGCGATGGCCAAGGCCGGCATGTCCCGAGGCTATCGGTACCTGGCCATTTGCGACCACTCGCAGTCGCTGAAAGTCGCGCATGGCATGTCGGTGGCCCGCCTGCGTCAACAGATGAAGAACATCCAGGCGCTCAACGAACGATTTCCCGCCTCGTTTCGCCTGTTGATGGGCGCCGAGGTGGATATCTTGAATGAAGGCAAGATGGATTATCCCAATGAGGTCCTCGCGGACCTTGACTTCGTCATCGGGTCCGTGCACACAGGGTTTACGCAGGCGGAGGCGGTGATCACGCGGCGCATCGTACGGGCGATGGACAACCCCTACCTGACGCTGCTCGCCCATCCGACCGGCCGACTCATGGGCCAGCGCGAGCCCTATGCCGTGAATTTAGAGAAGGTGTTCCAGGCGGCCAAGACAACAGGGACCGCGGTTGAAATCAACGCGTATCCCAGGCGTCTGGATCTCTGCGACACCGCCGCGCGCCGGGCGCAGGAACTGGGCGTCATGCTGGCCGTCTCCACAGACAGCCACAGCCTCGACCAGTTGGATCAGGTGAGGTTCGGGCTCGGTGTGGCGCGCCGCGCCTGGCTGGAGCCTCGGCACCTATTGAACTGCCTCTCTCTGGAACAGCTGTCAGCGTGGATTGCCCGCAAGCGGCGCCGCGCGGCATGATCCCACCCCCTGCGTACCGCAGCGACCATGTGCGAGACGATCGTGAAGGTCGCTGCGTACGCGGCGGATGGAAGGCGATTTCATGAGCATGGACCATCCGTCGCGTGTCCCGCCTCCGGGCGGGACAAACGCAGGGGGTGGGATGAGCCCACCGCACACCGGCTACCGGTCGGGATTCGTCGGCATCGTCGGACGGCCCAATGTGGGGAAATCCACCCT
>JACQHS010000146.1 GCA_016198915.1 Candidatus Omnitrophota bacterium | reverse complement strand
CGGTGGGGGCGGTGGCGGGTGTACTGATAGTAGCCCGACTATAAGTATACCCATTAACCTTTCCGGGATATTTGGGGGCTCTCCAACTAGTAGTTCCCCTTAGTCCCAGGTCCCCTTAAGGTTTCACCACAACGCGATCGGAAGACCGAAACTCACATCCTCACGCACGAGCTCACATTCCTCGATCTGCGTAGCTCCCAGGCGCTTGAGCGATTCAACTACTTCCTGCACCAAATGCTCCGGGGCTGACGCGCCGGAGGTGACGCCGACGCACCGCACGTCCTCAAACCAGGCCGGGTTGATCTCGCGGGCGTCATTGATGAGGTAGGCGCGCCGTCCGGCATCTTCTGTGACTTCCGTGAGCCGGATGGAGTTGGAGCTGTTCTTCGCCCCGATGACGAGGATCACCTCAGCCTCTTTCGCGATGGCCTTGACCGCGTTCTGCCGGTTCTGGGTCGCGTAGCAGATGTCATCTTTGGACGGTGCAACCAGCTTGGGAAACCGCGCCTTGAGCGCGTCCACGATCGCCTTCGTGTCATCGACGCTGAGGGTCGTTTGGGTGATCACGGCGACTTTCTCGGGATTCTCAACGGTGACGGTTCGCGCTTCCTCCACCGTCTGCACGAGATGGATCGCCCCCGGCACTTCCCCCATCGTCCCTGCGACTTCCTCATGGCCGGCATGGCCGATCAGCAGCAGCGTATAGCCGTCCCGGGCAAACCGCTTGGCCTCGACGTGCACTTTCGTCACCAGCGGACACGTGGCATCGATGACCTTCAGCGCACGCGTCCGGGCCGCCTCGTGGACCGCCGGCGACACCCCGTGGGCGCTGAAGATCGTCGTCGCCCCGGACGGGACATCCGTCAGCTCCTCGACGAAGACCGCCCCCTTCTGCCGCAGGGCGTTGACGACATGAGGATTGTGGACGATCTCTTTCCGGACGTAGACCGGGCCAGGAAAGCGTTCCAGCGCCTGCTCGACAACTTCAATCGCCCGCTCCACGCCGGCGCAGAACCCGCGGGGCTTGGCTAAGATGACCTTCTCCAGAGGCATGCCAGCATTATATGGAGTAGCCGCCGTCGACAGCAAGGGAAAACGCTCACTCGGTAGGTCGTGGGACCGCCAAGTGCCGTCGGAAGAACCTCAGGCTGGCATACTGCACATAGGGGAGCAGGAAATAGGCGGTGTAGTGGCCGGTGGGAAGAAACACCGTCGTGGGATTTCTCAGGGCCCGTCGTAGTCGCAACGCATTGGCCCGGCCAATCGTCCGATCCCCCAGCGCGATGAACATGAACAACTGTGAGGGCTCCACATAGGGCGCCAGACGCACCGGGTCGGTCCTGATGTGCTGGCGCAAAAGCGCTTCCATGGTCCTCAGATCCATCTGGTGGTGCGCCAAGTACCTCGCCCGCGGTTTAGTCAGCAGACTGTCCTTAGAGGTAATTAAGACGTCCGGGATGCTGCCGCCGGCCAAGGCGATGACATGCGCGCGCAGCCGCGGCTCCACGGCTGCGGTGATGACACTGGCAATCCCGCCCATGCTGATCCCGAAGCCGCCCATCCGTGACGGATCCACCCGTTCGTGCAATTCCATCCAATCGACGATCTGTCGGATCCGCACAATCCCCTGCCGGAGAAGCAACTCGAGGTGCTCGATCGGCTGATCCGGACCGATCTTGAGCGTCTTGCGGTGCACGAGGGCCGCGTGGAAGCCGTGACGCGCAAGAAAACGGCAGATCTTGCGCTCCAGCGGATAGTCGCCACCAAGAATCGGATTGAAGAGAATCGCCGGGCGTCGGCCGGGCTGGATCGATTCGAACCACTCGAACTCGACCACCGGTTCGGTCGGCTCAAACCCTGAGGCGGACAGCGGAAAGCGGATGAGCGCCTCGCGAACCCACCGATCCTCCCGGAGCGGCTCGGTCGTGACGTTCGTGGGTGCGCGGGGATAGGCGTAATACGCCGCGACCTCCTGCGGCAGCGGTTGCGGCATCGGGGGATCACCGCGCAGCGGGGCGTAGGCGCAGCCGGGGAGCCCTACTAGAAGATAGAGGGTGGAAGATAGAAGGTGGAACTTGATCCACCCTCTACCTTCCATCTTCTACCTTCTCCTTCTCCTCAGGCGTGGATGTTGCCGCACGGACAT
>JACQHS010000144.1 GCA_016198915.1 Candidatus Omnitrophota bacterium | reverse complement strand
GGGTGATATCACCGTCTATCGCGTGGCCGGTGACTACGATCTCGGGCAGCACCAGAAGGGCTGGCCGAAGGTCTCCACGTATCTTGAGCAGGCGTTCTTCCGCAAGGAGGCGCCGGATGCCGGCAACAACGACATCGACAAGACCGTGACGAACTGGAACACTGGACTCACCCAGCCGATTCTCAAGCATCTGAACCTTGAGTTGAGCTATCGGTTAGTGACCGCCAGCGGACGGTGGCAGACGATGCGGTTCCACCACCGGCAGGGCATTCCGGAGGTGGCGCTGAGCTACCGCATCAAGGAGAAGGATAAAGACCGGTTTCGCGTCACGGCCATGTACCACCGGTATGCCTTCGTCGACAGCATCGCAGCGTCAGCTGGCAACAACAGCTATCAGGCGCATCAGGCGATTGTGGAAGTGTGGTGGGCGTTTTAAGAACAGAACAGCGCGCTAGCCTTCCGACCGACGCTGCGGTACAATAGCGGCGTTTCCTTCGCGGGTTTCCTTCCAGGAAATCAACAGGATGATTGTCATTGAGATCGCAGACAACGCCAACTGCCTCCCCACGGAACGGGTGTTTCACGAACTCACCCCCCCGCAGCCGGTGGCGCGGGTGCGCTACGAGCGCCGTTTCGGACAGCCCCGGTGGTGCGTCGTGACCGGCTGGACGAGCCGCGGCACCCCCTGTCCTGCGGTCCTCCAGAAAGTGGACGACTCCGGGGAGGGCGTGGCCTACCTCGTTCACGGAGGCGATGCGGGGCTGCGGCTGCAGCCGTCGGAACGTCCTTCGCCGTGGCGGATTGATGACCCGCGCCAGTGGGGCGAGCCGCTGCTGATCCTGCCTGCGGCCGAGGATATCATCACGGAGCCAGCGCATGGCTGAAAATCTGTCCGAGAAACGGTTGGAAGAGTTCTTGCGGCAGGCTCCTGACGCCAGCCAGCAGGAGATCGCGGAGTTCCGCCAGCTCGTCGAGAAGTATTTTGTGGGGGAGATCACCCCGGATGAGTTCAAGGCGAAGCGCCTGCACATGGGGACCTACGGCATCCGCAATACCAAAGACATCCACATGATGCGCATCAAAATCCCCCTGGGCAAGCTGGCCGCGGAGCAGTTGGAGTGTCTGGCCGGCGTGGCGGATGACTATTCCAAGGGGATCGGCCATCTGACGACCCGCCAGGACATGCAGCTCTACTGGATCCCGACGAAGGAAGCCCCGCTCATCATGGCGCGCACCGCCGCGGTCGGCCTGACGACCCGCGAGGCGTGCGGCAACAGTATCCGCAACGTCACCGCCTGTCCCTACGCCGGCGTCAGTCCCACCGAGGTCTTCGACGTGACGAAACATGCCTTTGCGGTCACCCGCCATTTCCTGCGCAACCCGGCCTCGCAAAAACTGCCGCGCAAGTTCAAGATCGCCTTCGAGGGCTGCCCTCAGGACCATGCCAAGACCGCAATCCATGACATCGGCGCGGTGGCCGCCGTCCGCGAGGAGGACGGGAAGCGGATTCTGGGATTCAAAGTGTATGTGGGTGGGGGATTGGGCGCGGCACCAATGCAGGCGATTCTGCTTGAGCCGTTCACTCCGGCGGCGGAGCTGCTGCGCACCTGCGAGGCGATCGTTCGGATCCATGATCGATTGGGAGACCGCAAGAACAAGGCGACCGCCCGGATCAAATTCGTCGTGAAACGCTTAGGTCCTGACGCCTTCCGCCAGGAGGTGTTCGCCGAGCGCGCGAAGCTGCCGGCATACTCGTATCCGGAGATGCATGCCACCGAGACCGACGAGCAGCCGCCGGTGCCGAAAGGGATTCCCTCAACCGCGAACGTCAACGGCACGTTCAAGCGATGGATGTTCACCAACGTGTTCGGCCAAAAGCAGGCTGGCTACTCGGTCGTGACGATTAAGCTGCAGCTGGGCGACATCAGCGCCTCCCAGATGCGCGCCCTCGCCAAGGTCATCCGAAAATACTGCGGCGGGATCGTGCAGATCTCGATTGAGCAGAACCTCATGCTGCGCTGGATCCGCAACGAGCACCTCATGGCGCTCTTTGGCGAGTTGGAACCGCTCGGCTTGGCGCAGACCGAGGCGGATCGGCTGCTCGATGTCACCGCCTGCCCGGGGGCTGAAACCTGCCAGCTGGGGATCTCCGCCTCGCGCGGGCTGGCCCGGGCGCTGGAAGCGCAACTCAAACAGGCGGGCATCGCAGGGGAGGATGTGGAGAAGGTCCGTATCAAGATCAGCGGGTGTCCCAACTCTTGCGGTCAGCACCACGTTGCGGACATCGGGTTTTTCGGCGGGGCGCGCAAAGTCAACGAGCACCTGGCCCCGCACTTTCAGCTCATGCTGGGCGGGATGGCTGCGGAAGGTGTGGCCCAGTTCGGCGCGCCCGTGATGAAGCTGCCGGCCCGCCGCATCCCCGACGCCGTCGTGCGGATCCTGGAACTGTACCGCAAGGAACGGCAATCGCCGCAGGAAGCTTTTCGGGCGTTTGCGACACGGGTGGGTGTGGCTTACTGGAAGCAGGCGCTTGCGGAATTCGAGACGCTGCCGCCGTTCGACACCTCGCCCGAAGCCTACCGCGATTGGGGCGCTGAAACCGACTTCACGCTGGGCGGCATGGGCCCCGGCGAGTGCGCCGCTTAAAAATAGAAACGT
>JACQHS010000145.1 GCA_016198915.1 Candidatus Omnitrophota bacterium | reverse complement strand
GGGACACCGTGGCCGCTCGAAACGCCGAGGTGCGGCTCACCGCAGGCCGGCCCCTCCCGCCGCCAGAGAAGGCATGTGGATCATTCCCTGGGACAGACAGCGATGAGATTTGGTATATTGGGGGGGACGTTTAACCCGATTCACTGGGGGCACTTGCTCCTGGCGGAAACGGCGCGGGATGTCTTGTCGCTCGACCGGGTGCTGTTCATCCCCGCGCGGCAGCCGCCGCATAAGAGCGCCAAGGGATTACTCCCGGGGATGGTGCGCTATGAGATGGTGCAGCTGGCCATCCGGGACAACCCGGCGTTCGTGGCGTCAGATATCGAGCTGCAGCGGGATGAGGTGTCCTACTCGCTCGAGACCGTGCAGATCCTCAGCAAGCAGCTGCCGTCGGCCAAGCTGTTCTTGCTGATCGGGCAGGACATGCTGTCGGTGCGATGGAAAGGATGGGAGGAGATCGCGTCACTGTGTACACTGGTCGTAGCGCATCGTCCCGGCGCGGCCTCACCCCGCCGGCAGAAGGGGCTGAAGTGGCTTCCCATGCCGCAGGTTGACATTGCCTCATCGGACATCAGGGCGCGGCTGAAGGCCGGCCGGTCCATCCGCTACCTCGTTCCTCCAGCTGTCGAACGTTATATTCGACAACACGACCTCTATCGCTGATGCTCCGTTCCTATCTCGCCAAACCGGACGGCACAATCGATTGCGGCCTCTCGCGCGAGCAGATGCTTCGGGCGCTGACCGATGATCAGGGGCTCCTCTGGGTGGATATCGAGGGGCCGGAAGATATCGAGGTCGAGTTGCTGCTCGAGGTGTTCGACCTGCATCCCCTGACGGTGGAAGACTGCATCATGCCCAACGTCCGCCCGAAGCTCGAAGAGTTCGAGCGGTATCTCTTTATCGTGCTCCAGGGATTGACCCGGACGGATGGCAAGCTCAAAGCGGTGGAGATGGACGTCTGCCTCGGCAAGAACTTCTTGATCACGATCCGCAGCGATCGGATCAAAAGCGTCGAGGATGACTGCGCCCGGGTCGAGAAGAAATCCCCGATCATCCGCCGCGGCGCGGACTTTCTCTTCTACTCCCTCGCCGATTCGCTGATCGACAGCTATTTTCCGATCCTCGATGAAGTGGAAGCCCGGGTCGATGAGCTGGAAGCCAAGCTGTTGACCGATTCGACCGAGCACACGCTGCGGGAGATCTTCCACGTCTACAACGAGCTCATGGCGCTGCGGCGCACCTTGGCGCCCCACCGCGAGGTCCTCAGCCGGCTCAACCGCGGGGACCTGCCGTTCATCAGCGCTTCGAACGCGATCTATTTCCGGGACATCTACGACCACCTCCTGCGGATGAGCGATCTGGTGGATGCTTGCCGCGAGGTCACGACCATGTCGCTGGAGGCGTACGCGACGATTGTCTCCAACCGGCTCAATGAGATCATGAAGACGATGACCGCCTTCGCGACGCTGGCCCTTCCCCTGGTCATCATCACCGGAGTCTTTGGCATGAATTTCGGCGAGCACCCGGAACTGGGTCCGCGATGGATCTATCACGTGTTGAGTCTCGGACTGCTGGGGTCCATGCCGATCACGATCTACTTCTTCCGGAAGTACCGGTGGTTGTAACCGTCCCTGTTTTCGTCCTGCTGGCCGTCCTCCTCTTGGTGTCCGCGTCCATCTCCGCCACCGAGGCGGCGATGCTGTCCATCAACAAAGTGCGCCTGCGGCACCTCATGGAGCAGGGGCACCGCAGCGCCCGGCTCACCTATCAGGCCGTCGCGCAGGTGGACCGCGTCATCGCCACCCTCCTCGTCGCCAACAACCTCGTGAACGTCGCCATTTCCGCCATCGGCTCCTGGATCTTCGTGACGCTCTTCGGGCCGGAGGAGGGGTTGGTGGCGGCGACCGTGGTGATCACCGTGATCCTCTTGGTGGTGGCGGAGGTGACGCCGAAGCTGTTGTCGGCCGCGCATCCGGAGATGGTGGCGTTCGCGGTGGTGCGGCCGCTGCGCGTCCTCATCGTCTTGCTCTATCCGCTGGCGGCGCTCTTTGGCTGGGCAGGACGGCTGTTGCTGCGCCTGCTGGGGATCCCCGCCACAACCCGCTCCCCCCTCGTGACCGAAGAGGAGCTGAAAGTCATGATCCAGATGGGACGGGAGGAGGGGATCCTGGGCGATCGCGAACTGCGAATGCTCCAGCGGATCTTTGAGTTCAGCGACTCGGTGGTCCGCGAGGCGATGGTGAGCCGCGGCCAAATCGCCGGCATCGACTTGAACACCAAACCCGACGAAGTGCTCGATGTCCTCATTGAGCAGGGACACTCGCGCATCCCGGTGTACCGGGGATCGCCGGATCACATCGTCGGCGTCATCTATGCGCGCGATGTGCTCGCGATGGTGAGGCACGGGGGCTTGTTTGTCCTCTCGGATCTCATCCGTCCCGTGGTCTTCGTGCCGGAAACCAAGCGCGTCGCCGAGCTGCTGAGCGAGTTTCAGCGCGACAAGATTCAGATTGCCATCGTTCAGGACGCCAAGGGGGTGACGGTGGGGCTGGTGACGATCGAGGACCTGCTCGAAGAGATCGTGGGCGAAATTCACGAGGCGCCGCCGCGGGCCTGATGGGGGTTGACAGTGAACGGCAGGCCATGTTAGGCTTGTCCCTGCGTTGGAGCCTGCAGACAACAAGGAGGGGTGATGGACGCGTATTGCGTGAAGTGTAAGACGAAGCGAGAGATGAAGGACGCCAAACAGGTGAAGATGAAGAACGGCCGATCGGCCATGAAAGGCCGCTGCCCGACGTGCGGCACCGGACTCTACCGCATTATGAGCTCCTGATCGTCCTGCACGTGACCCGCCGCCTGCCCCGCCGTTGCGGGAACCGATGCCGGGGCAGCTAGCACCACAGGGGCGGCCGATCGACAGCGAGGCGAATGCGCTGGCGGCTGCCCATGCGGCCCTGGAGAAACAGGCCGAGCACGTGGTGGTCATCGATCTCCGTTCCCTCTCCAGCGTGACCGATTTCTTCGTGATCTGCACCGCAGGCAGCGGCCGGCAGGTCGACGCCCTCACGGACCACATCGACGCCGTCTTATCTGCGCGGAGATGCCCGGTGTGGCACATCGAGGGAGAGCCGGCGCCGGCACGAGGCTTTACCCGTGACCCGCAGTGGGTGCTCATGGATTATGGGAATCTCGTCGTGCATCTGATGGATCAGCAGGCGCGCTCGTTCTATCAACTGGAACAGCTCTGGGCTGATGCGCCTCGGATCCCGCTGGCCCAGGCGCCGTCCCGTTAGCTTCCCCCTTCCTCGACACCACAGATGGCACAGAATTCACACAGAATCACAGAGACATGTTGACCGGTTCCTTCTGTGCCTCTGTGGATTTCTGTGGTTCTGTGGTGTAGGCCATGATGAAATGGTTTCGCTAGAAGAACGCCTCAGTCAGGCGCTTCGCCACAGCGTGCGCTCAGACCTTCCCGACGCGGCGTTTCGCTGGGACGTTCCGAAGGATGCGACGTTCGGCGATCTGTCCAATGCCGTCTCCTTCAAACTGGCCGGCCCGCGCAAACAATCTCCCCAGCGCATCGCCGAAGAACTCTCAGCCGCCGTGATGGCCCGCTGCCGGACTCAGGGACTGGGCGGCTGGATTGCCCGCGTGGAGCCGAAGGCCGGCTTCCTCAATGTCTTTTTGTCTCAGGAGGGGCTGGCACAGGTGCTGCGGGACATCCTGCGGCAGGGACGCCGGTTCGGCACGCGCCGGCAGCATCCAGCACTCTCTCTGAATATCGAGTTCGTCAGCGCCAATCCCACAGGGCCCTTGAGCGTGGCGCATGGCCGGCAGGCGGCGGTCGGCGATGTGATCGCGCGGCTGCTCCGTTCACAGGGCGCGCGGGTGACCACGGAGTTTTATTTGAACGATGAAGGCCGGCAGGTCGAGATGCTCGGCCGCTCCCTGCGGGCGCGGTACGCCGAACTGCTGGGGGTGCCTGAGCCCTTTCCGGAGGACGGGTATCAGGGGGCCTATGTCACAGACTCCGCAGGGCGTCTGCGCAAGACCCAGGGGGACGGCTTGCTGGACAAGCCTCTGGAGTGGTTTATCGAAGAGGGGATGCAGGAGCAACTCGCCCGAATTCGGCAGGACCTGGAGCAGTTTGGATTGACGTTCGACCAGTGGACGAGCCAGCGGTGGCTGCGCACCTCAGGTCGTATTGATCAAGCGTTGGAGACCCTCAAGGCCAAGGGGCTGTTATACGATTCTGACGGCGCGACATGGTTTGCCTCCACGAAGTTCGGGGATGACAAGGACCGCGTCCTCCGGAAGCGCGATCGGGAACTCACGTATCTGGCCCCGGATATCGCCTATCATCAGTGGAAGTTCCAGCGCGGCTATGATCAGCTCCTGAACCTGTGGGGACCGGATCATCACGGCTATATCCAGCGGCTCAAGGCGTCGGCGGCAGCGCTGGGCTTCCCGGCGGACCGGCTGATCATCCGTATTGTGCAGCTGGTGACCCTCTCCCGTCAGGGCAAGCCCGTCCCCATGTCGAAGCGCGAGGGCGAGTTTGTGACCTTCCGCGAAGTCCTGGATGAGGTCGGGGTGGATGCGACGCGGTTTTTCTATCTGATGCGCACGATGGACAGCCACCTGGAGTTTGATCTGGAGCTGGCCAAGCGCCAATCCCAGGACAACCCGGTCTACTACATCCAGTACGCCCACGCGCGCATTTGCAGCATCCTCGGGAAAGAGCGGCTGCCGTGGTGGCGCAAGCTGCGCCCGGATCTCCACCTGCTGCAGGCACCTGAGGAACAGCTGCTCATGCGGGCGCTGTTCCAGTATCCGCTGATGCTGCAGGTGTGCGCGGCGGCGATGGAGCCGCACGGGCTCACCGTCTATCTGCGGAAGCTGGCGGAAACGTTCCATGTGTTCTACACCCAGCACCGGGTGATCAGCGAGCAGCCGGCGCTGTCGGCGGCGCGGCTCGCCCTCGTTCAGGCGACGCGGCAGGTGCTGGCCAACGGACTCGGCATCCTCGGAATCAGTGCACCGACCCGAATGTGACCATGAAAGCACCAAATTCCAAATCCCAAATTCCCAACGTTTGGAGCTTGGTGCTTGGAGTTTGGTGCTTTTTAGGTGCTTGTGAGTTGGAATTTGTTGCTTTCATGGTCACATTCGGTTCGTTGAACTGATTCCGAGGATGCCGAGT
>JACQHS010000143.1 GCA_016198915.1 Candidatus Omnitrophota bacterium | reverse complement strand
GTGCCGCATCGCGTCACTCCTTTCTCGTCTTGCTCACCTGCAGGTCGTCATAATAGGCGACCGCCTCACCCGCGGTGTTATCGGTATCCGTCATCACGCCGATCGCAATGACATCGGGCGGATCGCCTCCAAAGCACCGCGCATAGTCCTCTTCGAGATTGCGCTCCGCCATCCGCCACTGCCCCAATGAGGCCGTCCCGCTCTCCACGACAAGAATCTTTGACATCGAGGAGAACGCGCTCTCCGTGATCGTTCCCGCCGGAAGGGTAGTGGACCACACATAGTCGATGCTGCGCTTCTGCCACGGCAGCCCCTTCGTCTCAAAGTACACATAGACGCGCGCCGACGCATCCGAGCCCTCTTTGCGTTCCAGGGCTTCCCCGGTGACGGGGCGCTCCACGCGCCAGGACCACGAAAGCCGCTGAAAGGTCTGGGGATCGAAGCGCAAGGCATGCAGAAGGATCGACGCGGTGTTTCGGCTGTGCGCCTTGAGGCAGGAACGGCCCTCCAGCGTGATCGCCTCATACGACGTGCGGCCGCGCACTTCAACTTCACGCCACCGCTCGGGATGGAGCTCGTCAAACGGCTCGGCCCACAGCACGGAAGGAGCGGCGGAAGGGGGGAAGGGCGGCAGCAGGGGAACCTTCACGCGCGCCGCGCAGCCGCCGACGAGTCCTGAAAGGACGAGTCCCGCCAGCACAACGATCCATGCGACAGGACAATGCACTCGTCTTATTTCAGAAACTCGGCGGCGCTGGCTTGGCCGCTGTCGCTTGAGAGCGTCGTATAGGGGCTGAGTTGAGCCCAAGTTTGCTTGCCCACCACCCCGTCATCCTTCAGCCCGTGCACGCGCTGAAATTCCTTGACGGCTTCCCGCGTGAGGGGGCCCATTTTGCCGTCGATCGATCCCTGGTAAAACCCGGAATTCTTCAACGCCTGCTGAATGTCGCGCGTGGAGGGCTTCCCCGCGACGGCAGCGTCCTTCGATGACTTGGCGACCGGCTGGGGCACGATGGCCCCCGTCGGCGCCGGCTCTGACAGCAGATCGGAGGCTTGCCACGTCCCGCCGGTCCGCTCCAGCTGGGTGACGCGCTGATCCAATAATCCCACCTGCGACTGCAGCCGCTTCACTTCTTGGTTCATCTTGCCGCCGGCGCACCCACTCAGACCGATGATGACTATTCCGGCGATGCCTGCGCGAATCAACCCCATCGCTGCGTTCCCTCCTCTTCTCGACGACACGTCTGTGTGTAGTCTAGCAAACTCTTCGTAGGTGTTCAACCAACACCACAGAACCACAGAAGAGACACAGAAGCACAGAGGAGGCGTTCCGGCATGCTCTGTGTCTCTGTGTGGATTCTGTGTCATCTGTGGTGCTAGAGAATCTGCTCCAGCACTTCCAAGAACTCTGCCGGCGTCATGAACCCCAGAACCCGCAATTTTGTCCGCTCCTTTCCCGCCCGGTCAAAGACCAGGATCGTCGGCGCGCCGTAGACTCGGTGACGCCGGATCAGCCGCTCCCCTGCCTCCGATACCTCATCCGTCACATCCAGCCGCAGCGTGGCAACGGAGGACAGCGCAAGGACCACGTCAGGATGGCGAAATGTCACGTGGTCCATCTCCACGCACGGCAGGCACCAGTCCGCGTAGACATCAATGAGGATCGGCCGCTGTGCGCGCTGGGCCGCTTCAAACGCCGCCTCGGTATACGGCGCCCAGGCCACCAGGGGAGCTGCCGGTGTCCGCGGCCATGCGGCGACGCTCAAAACGATGAGCCCCACTCCCACGAGGCGCCGAGACCAGGTAAACCGACGGCTCACCGCGCGTGTGCGCTCCAGCCAACCGAGGTACACGCCTGCCGCCAGCAGCAACGCCATGACGCCCAACGAGAACGCGCGGGCGGGCAGGAGCCCCTTCAGGAAGAACAGCGCCAGGCCAAGGAGGACGATGCCCAGTGCTTTCTTGCTCCAGACGAGCCACGGACCCGCTTTCGGGAGGCGGTTGATCTGCTGGGCGGCCATGCCGAGAACCAAGTACGGCAGCCCCATGCCAAGACCCAGTGTGAAAAACAGCACGAACCCGAACCACGGGCTGCCCCGCTGGACGACTAAGAGAACCAAGCCGGCCACGAACGGGCCGATGCAGGGGGCCGCGATGAATCCCACCGCCGTTCCCATGACGAACGCCCCCGCCGCCCCGGCCGGCACCTGACCCAACCGCTGCGTGAGAACCTGAGGCAACCGGAGTTCATAGAGGCCGAACATGCTCAGCGCCAGGGCGACGATGCCGACGGCGATCGCCAGCAGCACCGCCGGATGCTGGAGCCATGACCCAAAGAGTGCGCCGGCGGATGCCGTCAACGCGCCGAGCACGGCGTAGCTGAGGGAGAGGCCGACGACGTACAGCAACGCAAGCCACACCGTGTGAAGCCTGGCACCGGATGCCTGCTGGCTGAAAAAAGCTACGGTGACCGGAATCATGGGATAGACGCACGGTGTGAGATTGAGCGCCAGTCCGCCGGCAAACACCGCCAGCAGGCCGATCCAGATGCCGCGCTGGCTGATGATCTCGCTTAACCAGGCCATAGGCGAGGTGTCCATGGAAAATATTCTAGCCCGCCGCACGAGGCGGTGCAATGGAGAGCGTGTTCCGGCGGCACACCTGTGCGTAGCGTCGGGCGCTCTCGCGGATCCGGCGCTGCTGTGTGGCGTAGTCCACTTCAATAAGGCCGAACCGCGGCCCGAAGCCTTTGGCCCATTCGAAGTTGTCGAGCAGCGACCAATAGAGGTAGCCGATGACCTTCACCCCGGCCTCCATTGCCCGCGTCATCGCCTCGAGGTGCCGCAGGAGATACTGCCAGCGCCGCTCGTCGTCCGTCAGACATGTGCCGTTCTCCGTGATGAAGATCGGCAATCCCAGCCGCGCTCCGCGGGTGAGCGTGTGAAAAAACGAATCGGGATGCACGTCCCACCCCATCGGCGTGATTTCCGTCACGTCCCGCGCGTGATGTCCCAGATCGCACGAGCTGCCCAGCCACTGCCGGGGTGCAGGCCCCCAGCGGATGAAGTGACGGCGGTAAAAATTCACGCCGAGAAAATCCAGTGTTGCGCGGGCCTCGCGAATCGTCGTCTGACGAACCCCTGGCACGCGCCACTGCCCTGCGGTGAGCGCTTCGAGGAATCCCTCGTTGAAGAGCCGGTCGGTCAGCGACGCCGCCCACCGGTCAAGCGGCCACCAGCGGCGGCACGGGATGAAGACCGGCAGGTATTTGGCGATGCTCACCTGCATCGGTCCAGCGTCGTGAAGGATGCGGTAGCTCACCGCGTGGGCGCGGATGAGATGCTCCGTCACCCGCAGCGCCTGTCTCATATCGCGCGCGCCCGGCGGACCCTCGCCCTCGACGTAGTGCATGTGGACGTAGACCATCGGCTCGTTGATGGTAATCCACCAGCGCACGAGATCACCCAGCGTCTTGACAATGCGCTCGGTGTAGCGGGCGAACCAATCGACCACCTTCGCGTTGGCCCATCCGCCGGCCTCGGCCACCCACTGAGGATTGGTGTAATGATGCAGCGTGACGACCGGCTCAAGGCCGCGCCGGCGCAGCGCACGCACCACCTCAACGTAATGCGCCAGGGCCGCCTCGTCCCATTGACCCTTTGACGGTTCGACGCGGCTCCATTCAATGGAGAAACGATGGGCGTTGTGCCCGAGGGAGGCGGCGAGATCGAAATCGCTTTCGAAGCGCTGGTAGTGGTCGCAGGCCAGGCCGGACGGCTCCTTGACACGCCCCGCCTGCTCCCACGCCCACCAGTCATTGTGCACGTTATCCCCCTCCACCTGATGGGCGGACGTCCCAGCCCCCCAGAGGAAATCTTTTGGGAAGGCGAACTCAGACGGCATGCAGCGTTCTTGCGATCAGGCGGGCAAGGGTGGGATGCGCCATGATCGTGTCCGGGCCGGAAAAACTGTGGCGCCCGGAGAAATCGCAGAGGAGGTGGCCGGTTGCGCGAGCCAGCGCCGCAAACGGGACCAGGTCCCACGGCTTGACGCCGTAATCGAGCATCGCGTCCGCCCGTCCACGCAGCACCCAGAGGTAGCCGTAACAGTCGCCGTAGGCGCGCTCAAGGTAGGATGCCTTAACGATGCGCTGGAAGCCGCGGACGTACTTCGGCACATTCCACCAGCGCAGACCGCCGTGAAAGATCACGGCGTCCCGGAGCGTGTGCCGCGGACGCGCACGCGGCAACGGCGAGCGCTGGCGGCTGGCGCGCTCATAGGCCGGCAGGCCTTGGGCAACCGCCAGGGTGGTTCCAATGGCCGGGTAGTCCACGACGCCGACCGTTGCCCGGCCTCGCTCCACGCGCCCGACCATGATGCCCCACGATGGCAGGCCGCAGGAGAAGGCCCGCGTGCCGTCGATGGGATCGATCGTCCAATACGTGTCGCCCAGACGGCCCGATGAGCCAAACTCTTCTCCGAGGATCGGCTCTCCGGGGAACTGCCGGTGGATCGCCCTGCGCAGGCGCTCCTCGATGGCCTGATCCGCTTGCGTGACCGGAGAGCCGTCAGCCTTGCGCCGAATGCGCAACGCGGCCGAGCGGAAGTACCGCAGCGCGATCGGGCGGCAACCGCGGACCTCCTTCTCAACCCAGTTGAGCAACGATTGTTCGTTGACGGCCATGAGAATCATTCTATCAGAGTTGTACGCCCTTGACAAATTACTTAGTGTATACTAATATTTAGCTATTACGAATAAAAAGAGAGCTGCGAGATGCTGAAACTCCAAGAGGTCAGCTTGGCGGTCGCCCGCTTGATGCCAAACATCATCCGCGGGGTGCAGTTGGACTTCTTTATTAAGCGGCGCGTCACTCAGACGCAGCTGTTGCTCATGCTCGCCGTTCATGCCTATTCCCGCTGCTCGATGGGGACACTCTCGCGTAGCCTCCACGTGAGCCTCCCGACTGTCAGCGGTATCGTAGACCGATTGTCCCGTGCCGGTTACGTCCGCCGCCTGCCTCACCCGAGCGACCGGCGGCAGGTCCTCGTGGAGCTCACCGCCAAAGGCCAGATGTTCATCAAAGACTTCCAGGGCATCATCCGTCACCGCTGGGAGGAAGTCCTGCGGCCGCTGTCCGCCGCCGAGCGACAGGCGTTCTACCACATCGTGACGAAACTGCGCACGCATCTGGAGGCCCCTTCCTCATGAGAGCCACGCCGTCTTCACTCATCGTGCCTCTCGGCGTCGGCCTGGCGCTCGCCGCCGTCGCCGGGTGCGGCAAGGGCGGCGGTCCTGGCGGCGGGCCGGGTGGGATGGTGGTTCATGTCGTCGGCTTCCGTGCCGTGGAGCAGCCGGTGGAGGAGCGGGTAGCGGTGGTCGGCACGTTGGCGGCGAATGAGTCCGTGGACATCAAGAGCGAGCTGGATGGCGCCATCGAGACCATCGGGTTTGCGGAGGGCGAGCGCGTTGATGAGGGCACCGTCTTGTTCCGCATCAACCGCACCAAGTTGGAAGCGTCACTGGCGGAGGCCGAGGCCAACCTGAGGCTCGCCGAAACCACGCTGGAGCGCTACGCCGCGCTGGAGGAGAGCCGCGCGGTCTCCAAGCAGGAAGCGGACCAAGCGCGCGCGGCGTTCGAGGCCCGCCGGGCCTCAGCCGAACTCATGCGCGCCCAGTTGCAGGACGCGACGGTCGTGGCGCCGTTTTCCGGGACCGTGGGGGCGCGGCTCATCAGCTTGGGGCAGTACGTCACGAAAGGAGAGGCGCTCACCTCCCTCGTCGACACCGATATCATGAAAGTGGAGTTCAGCGTCCCAGAGCGGTTCTTGAGCCGGGTGGCCGAGGGCCAGGCCATCGAGGTGCAGCTCGCCGCGTACCCCGCCGAGCGCTTCCAAGGGACTGTCTACTTCATCGATCCCCGGGTCAGCACGGAAACCCGCACCGTGCCGGTGAAAGCGCGCCTGCCCAATCCTGACGGGCGCCTGCGCGCGGGGATGTTCGCCAATCTGGACTTGGTGCTCCAAGTGCGCAAGCGGGCCGTGGTGATCCCCGAATCGGCGCTGCTGCTGGGAGGCGGCCAGGCGTCGGTCTTCGTGATCACCGACGGCAAGGCGCAGCCGCGTCCGGTACGCCTCGGGGTACGGCTGGCCGGCGCGGTGGAGATCCGCGAGGGCCTCTCGGCTGGTGAGGTCGTGATCATCGAAGGAACGCAGAAGGTGGGGCCTGGCTCCTCCGTCGACGTCCGGCTGGATGAGCGGCCGGTTGAGGAGATCGTGAAGAAACCGTAATGCGCATTTCCGAGATCAGCATCCATCGGCCGGTGCTGGCCACCATGATGAGCGCGGCCCTAGTCCTCTTCGGAGTGATCGGGCTCTCGCGCCTGCCGGTGCGCGAGCTGCCGGATGTGGATCCTCCCATCGTCAACGTCACCACAATCTATCCGGGGGCGAGTGCTTCGGTGGTCGAGACGCAGGTGACCGAGCCGCTCGAGGAGCAGCTGGCCAGCGTCCAGGGCATCAAGACCCTCACCAGCGAAAGCCGCGAGCAGCTCAGCAGCATCACCGTGGAGTTCGATCTCTCTCGTACTGTGGATATTGCCGCGCAGGACGTGCGCGACCGCGTGGCCCGCGTGCGGGGCCGCCTGCCGGAGGACATCGAGGAGCCGGTCGTCTTCAAACAGGACGCCGACGCACAGCCCATCATGTGGGTCGCCCTCTACAGCGATCGATACTCCACCCTGGAACTGACGACCATCGCGGAGACGCACTTCAAGGATCGCCTGCAGACGGTGCCGGGCGTCAGCCAAGTCTTCCTCGGGGGCGCCAAGCGGTTCGCCATTCGGCTGTGGCTCGATCAGGCCAAGATGGCCGCGCGCGGCGTTACCGTCACTGACGTCGAACGCGCGCTGAGGGAGCAGAGCGTGGAGCTGCCCAGCGGCCGCATCGAGAGCTGGCAGCGGGAGCTCTCCATCGAAACCCGCGGACAGCTGAAGACTCCCAAGGAATATGACCGGCTGGTCGTCAAGCGTGAGGGAACCGCGCTCGTGCGCCTCCAGGATATCGGCCGGGCGGCCGTCGGGGTGGAGGATGAGCGGGCGATCGCGCGGTTCAATTCGCGCCCCGCGATGGGGCTTGGCATCGTCAGGCAGTCCAAGGCCAACACCATCCGAGTGGCGGAGGGTGTGCGCAAGGAGCTCGAGCGCATCCGCCCGCACATCCCGGAGGGGGTGGAGATTTCGTTCCCGTACGACGAATCGGCCTTCGTCAAGCGCTCCATCGAGGAGGTGTGGGTGACGCTGCTCGTCGCCTTCCTCCTGGTCATGGCGACGATTTTCATCTTCCTCCACAATGTCCGCTCCACGCTGGTGCCCAGCATCACTATCCCCGTCTCGATCCTCTCGACGTTCGGGTTCCTCTACCTGCTGGGGTTCTCGGTCAACATCGTCACGATGCTGGCCCTCGTGCTGGCCATCGGGCTCGTGGTCGATGACGCCATCGTGGTGCTGGAGAACATCTTTCGCCACATCGAAGAGGGCCAGCCGCCGATACAGGCCGCGCTGACCGGCATGAAGGAAATCGCTTTCGCCGTCATCGCCACGACGGTTGCGCTGGTCGCGGTCTTTCTGCCGATGACGTTCCAGACCAGCGTCACCGGACGGCTGTTCATCGAGTTCGCCGTCGCGATCTCGGTTGCGGTCTGCATCTCCTCGTTCGTGGCGCTGACCCTGGCCCCGTCGATCGCCGCGCGGATCCTCCGCCCCAAGCGGACCGAGGGCTTCGCCAGCCGGCTGGCCGGCCTGTTCGAGCGCCGGCTGACGGCGTTCTCAAACTGGTACGCGCGCAGACTGCAAGGGGTGATGCGCCATCCGGTGCCGGTGGCGGCCGTCACGGTCGGCGTCCTGGCGCTGTCCGTTTTCTTCTACACCCAGCTGGAGCGCGAGTTCCTCCCGGATGAGGATAAGGGACGGATCTTCTCCATCATCCTCACGCCGGAAGGCTCGACCAGCGAGTACACCGACCGCATGGTGCGCAAGGCCGAAGCCATCATCCAGGACACGCCGGAGGTCCAGGAGTACTTCTCCGCCGTCGCGCTGGCCCGCGGCGGGCCCGGACAGGCCAGCCAGGGGCTGGCGTTCGTCCGGCTGAAGGACGGCAAGCGGCGGCACGTGCAGGACATCATCGCCGGACCTCGGGGACTTGGCGCGCGCTTCTTCAAGGAAATCGAAGGCGCCATCGCCATCCCCATCATCCCGAAAGCGATCGGCCGCGGCTTCGGCCAGACGTTTCAGCTCGTGCTACAGCACCATGATCTGGACGCCCTCAACACGGCGACTCAAACGCTCACCAACCGGCTGCGCGGCGAGCCGTACCTGCTCAACGTGCGCCCGACGTTCGAGCTCAACAAGCCGGAGCTGCGCCTGGCGATCGACCGGGACCGGGCGGCGGCGTTGGGGGTTTCCATCCAGGATATTTCGCGCACACTGCAGATTCTCTTCGGCGGATTGGATCTGGCCCGCATCAATCTCGGCGGCAAGGAGTATGACGTCATCGCCCAGCTGGAGCGGGCATCCCGCTTGACGCCGGCCGACCTGAACCAGCTGTACGTCCGCAGCGCCGACGGCCGGCTCATCCAACTCAGCGGCCTGGTGACGCACGAGGTCGGCGGCGGACCGAGCGCGATCCGCCATCACAACCGGTTCCGCTCGGCGACCATCGAGGCAACCCCGCTGGGCGTGCCGCTCGGCACGGCGGTGGAGCGGGTGGAGCACCTGCTGCGCAACGAGCTGCCGGAGGGGTTCCGCTACGAGTGGTCCGGTGAGGCGCGGGACCTGCAGGAAGCTGGCGCCGACACCCTCTTCGTCCTCGGGCTGGCCATTCTCGTCATCTACATGACGCTGGCGGCGCAGTTTGAAAGCTTGATCCACCCCTTGACCGTCATGCTCACGCTGCCGCTTGGCGCGCTGGGAGCGCTGGGGTCGCTGTGGGCGCTGTCGTGGGTGAACCGGTTCGCAACGATGGTCTACGGATGGACGCACTACGCCCCCAGCGCACCCGCCTTCGCCCATTGGCTCGACGCCCTGCTGCCGCGGATTCCGGCGATGGGCATCAACCTGTTCAGCCAGATCGGCATGATCCTGCTGCTGGGGCTGGTCACCAAGAACGGGATCCTGCTCGTCGAATTCGCCAATCAGCATCGCGCGCAGGGCAAATCGGCCGAGGACGCGATGACGGCCGCTGCGCGCATCCGCCTGCGCCCCATCCTCATGACCGCGACCTCGACGATTGCCGGTATTTTGCCCATCGCCATCGGCTTCGGGGCCGGCGCGGAGAGCCGCCGTCCGATGGGGGTCGCCGCGGTGGGCGGGATGCTCACCAGCACGCTGCTGACGCTCTTCGTCGTGCCGACGGTCTACGTCTGGTTCAGCCACCTCTCCGAGTGGCGCGCGCGTCGGCCGCAACCTGCCTGGCTGACCATGCGACGCGCCCCAGGGGTGCTACCAATCCTGAGCGGTGTGCTAGGCGCGTGGCTGTCAGGCTGCGCGGTTGGCCCGACCTACCAGCGTCCGTCGTTGGAGGCTCCCACCGCATGGAAGGAAGCGCCGAAAGCCCCGGATACCGGGGTGTGGCAGGAGGCCCGCCCGCAGGATGCCGTTGCGCGCGGCGCATGGTGGGAACTCTTCAGCAATCCGGAACTGAATCTGCTGCAAGCGCAGGCGGTGCACGCCAACCGGTCAGTGGCGGCGGCGCTGGCCCGGCTGAATCGGGCGCGAGCGGTGGCCCGCCTGCCCAAAGCGGACCTCGTGCCGACGCTGGAGAGCCATCTCACGTATGACCATTTCCAGCGCACCCTCAGCGGATTCGGGGGGCGCGGCAGCTTCACGAACGATGACTTCCATGTGCCGTTGGATCTCAGCTACGAGGTGGACCTGTGGGGCAAGGTGCGCCGGTCATTCGAGGCGGCATACGCCGACGCCCAGGCCAGCCAGGCTGCCTATGAAACCGTGCTGCTCTCGGTGACCGCGGAAGTGGCCCGCACGTACTTCCTGCTGCGCGCGCTGGACACGGAGCTGGACGCCTTGCGAACGACCGTGGAGCTGCGCCGCCAGGCCGAGCAGCTGATTCATCAGCGCGTGGACGCGGGATTGTCCAGCGAGCTGGAAACAACCCGGGTGATCGCTGAGGTCAAGACCGCCGAGGCCGAATCGCTGGATGTCGCGCGGCAGCGCGCGCAGTTGGAGCATGCGCTGGCGGTGCTCTGCGGCCGCGCCGCCTCCGAGTTCTCGCTGCCTGCCGAACCGCTGGAGGCTGTCCCACCCCACGTGCCGCCCGGCATCCCCTCAAGAGTGCTGGAGCGGCGGCCGGATATCGCGGAGGCTGAGCGGCTGATGGCTGCGGCCAACGCGCGGATCGGGGTGGCCAAGGCGGCCTCCTTCCCTGTCCTCACGCTGACCGGTTCGGCCGGCTGGCAGGCCGCCAAACTGGAAAACCTTATCACTGCGGACAGCGTCGTCTGGTCGCTCGGGCCGAGCCTCTCTGTCCCCATCTTTGCCGGCGGACGCAACGCCGCCAACGTGAAGGCTGCCATGGCCGACCATGCGCAGGCGGCCGCCGAATACCGGCGACGGATCCTGCTGGCGTTCCAGGAAGTGGAGGATGCGCTCGCTGCCATCCGCCTCTTGGCCTATCAGCAGGAGGCCCAGGCGGGTGTGGTTGACGCTTCGCAGCAGGCCGCCAGGCTTTCTCTCGAAAGGTTCAGGCAGGGCCTGGTCAGCTTCCTCGACGTCGTGGATGCGGAGCGCAGTCGGCTTGAAGCCGAACGGCGGGCGGCTCAGATCCGCGGCCAGCGCATGGCGGCGGCCGTCTTGCTCATCAAAGCGCTCGGCGGCGGCTGGGAGGGGGTGCTCGCGCCTTCTACCCCCCAAGATACGCCGCCTTCACCTGGGGATTCTGTGCAAGCGCAGCCGCCGTATCTGTGAGGACGATGCGGCCGGTCTCGAGGACGTAGCCGCGGTGGGCAATCTGGAGCGCCAGATACGCGTTCTGCTCGACGAGAAGGATCGTGACGCCTTCCTGGTTGATCCGCTGGATGGTCTGAAAGATCGTGACCACCAATTTCGGGGCCAGCCCCAGCGACGGCTCATCGAGCAAGAGCAACTTCGGTCGTGCCATCAGCCCCCGGCCCATCGCCAGCATCTGCTGTTCCCCGCCTGAGAGTGTGCCGGCCAGCTGACGCCGACGCTCGGCGAGCACCGGAAACAGCGCAAACACCCGTTGCAGATCCTGCGCAAGCGCCGCCCGATCCTGCTGGAGATAGGCGCCAAGCTCCAAGTTCTCCATCACGGTCAGCCGAGGCAGGATCCGCCGGCCTTCCGGCACATGGCTGATCCCCAGACGAACAACCCGCTCCGGCGCTGCGCCGACGAGTGATGCTCCGTGAAATGCGATCGTGCCGGCATGGACGGACACCAAGCCTGAAATCGTCATGAGCGTTGTGGTTTTGCCGGCACCGTTCGCTCCCAGCAAGGCAACGATCTCCTTCTCGCGGACTTCGAGCGAAATCCCCTTGAGGCAACTCGTTTGCCCATAGCCGGCTTCCAACGATTCGACCGTCAGCATCAGCTGGGCGCTTTGCCTAAATAGGCTTCGATGACCAGCGGATCGGCCTGGATGGCGTTCGGCGGGCCGTCGGCAATTTTCTTGCCGTAGTCCAACACGATGACTCGATGGGAAATCGGCATGACCACCTGCATGTCGTGCTCGATGAGCAAGATCGACAATCCTTGGTCCTTCAGGTGGGCAATGAGCTGCAGCAGGCTTTGCTTCTCCGTCGGATTAAGTCCTGCGGCCGGTTCATCCAGCAGCAGCAACGAGGGATCGGCGGCCAGGGCACGGGCGATCTCCAGGCGACGCCGCAGCCCGAAGGGCAGGTTGCCCGCCACCTCGTCCGCTCGTTGGTCCAAACCGACGAACTCAAGCAATCCCATGGCCCGATCGCGCGCCCACTGTTCCTCGCGACGAGCCTCCCGCGTCAGGAGGGCAGCACTCCACAGGCCTGCGTGCGTCCGGGTGTACGTCCCGATGATGACGTGCTCCAGCACGCTCATGCTGGAAAAGAGCCGGATGTTCTGAAACGTTCTGGCGAGTCCCCGCTGCACCACTTCGTGAGCCGCCAACCCGATTAAGGATTCCTGGCTCGTCCTCCCAAACTGCACCACCCCGTGGTCAGGCCGCAGCACGCCGGTCACGCAGTTGAAGAGGGTGGTCTTCCCGGCTCCATTGGGACCGATCAACCCGACGATCTCGCCTTCGTCCACAGACAAGCTCACCTCATCAAGGGCGACAACACCGCCGAAGCGCTTAGTGAGCTGCCCGATTTCAAGTAGCCGCGACATGACGTGGCCGTCCCCGCCCCAGCGCGCGGCCGCCGAAGAATCCTCGGGGCCGCAGCCGCATGATCACGATCATCGACAGCCCAAAGAGAAGCATCCGGTACTGCTCAAACCCGCGCAGCAGCTCAGGCAGTGTCCCGAGCAGCAACGCGCCGACGATGGCGCCCCGAATACTTCCAAGCCCGCCTAACACAACCATCGCGAGGATCATGACCGAGAGAATAAAATCGAAGCTGTCCGGCGTGATCGTCCCCTGCTTCGCGGCGAAGATCGCTCCGCCGAGCCCGGCAATCGCCCCGCCGCATCCCTGGGCGAGCAGCTTCAGCTGCAGCACTGGAATGCCGGCGCAGGACGCGGCCAATTCGTCCTCTCGGATCGCCACCCAGGCCCGGCCCACGCGGGAGCGGCTCAGCCGCACGCACAGGCCGGCCACCACCAGCGTCGTGATCGCAACCAGATAGTAATACGGAACCGAGGAGACGCCGAAGTCCACGAGGCCTTGACCTGGCAACCACACGCGGGGATGCGCGATGCCGAGCAGGCCGTTCGGCCCGCCGGTCCACCGGTCAAGATTGGTAAACGTGATGCGCACGATCTCGCCGAATCCCAGCGTCACGATGGCGAGATAGTCTCCGCGCACTCGCAGGACCGGTGCACCCAGCGCCACCCCGAAGAGTCCAGCGGTCAGCGCTGCGGGAAGCCACCCCACCCAAAATGGCCAGTGCCAGTGGAGATTCAGGAGTCCGTAGGTGTAGGCACCAATAGCGAAGAACGCCGCATATCCCAGATGCAGCAGGCCGGTCAGCCCGACAATCAGGTTCAGCCCGAGCGCCAGGATCGCATACAGCAGCGCCGTCGTCAGGACGTCCACATGGTAGGGATTCGGGTTGAGGAGAGGCAGCGCCAGCGCGAGGAGCACGCCAATCGTCCATCGAACCATTCGGATCATGCTCGCTCCGCCACACGCTCACCGAGCAGGCCCCGCGGCTTAAAGAGGAGCAGTACGACGAGGATCACAAACGCAAACACGTTCTTCCACTGCGCCGAGAGGTAGCCGGCCCCAAGCCCTTCCAGCATTCCGAGGATGAGCCCGCCGATCATCGCGCCCGGGATGTTGCCGATCCCGCCGAGGACCGCCGCCGTGAACGCCTTCAATCCGGTGAGATAACCATCATGGAAATTGATCGTGCCGTAGTTGAGGCCAAACAGGACCCCGCCCATCGCCGCGAACGCGGAACCGATCATGAACGTCACCGCGATGATGCGGTTCACCGGAATGCCAAGCAGGGCGCACGCGGTGAGGTCCTGAGCGGTCGCCCGCATGGCTTTGCCGAGCTTCGTGGACATGACGAGCAGCTGCAACCCGGCCATCAAGACCGCCCCGCTCGTCCACACGACGACCTGCATCAATGTCATCGTCACGCCGGCCACGTTCCAACGGACCAGGGGGATGAGGCTGGGAAATTGCCGGTCGGTGGCCCCGTAGAGCAGCATGAGGGCGTTCTGGAGAAAGAACGACATCCCGATCGCGGTGATCAGCGCGTTGAGCCGGGGTGCCTTGCGGATCGGACGGTAGGCGGCGCGTTCGATGGCGAGACCGAGCAGCGCGCACCCGCCCATCGCCCCAAGACTGCAGAGCGCGAGGAGGACCCACCACGGCAGGCCCAATGACGAGAAGAGAAGGATCACTGAGAGGGCCAAATACGCGCCCACCATGAAGACCTCACCGTGCGCAAAGTTGATGAGCTGGACGACGCCGTAGATCATCGTGTAGCCGAGAGCGATGAGGGCGTAGATGGCGCCAAGCGTGAGGC
>JACQHS010000141.1 GCA_016198915.1 Candidatus Omnitrophota bacterium | reverse complement strand
GTCGGGAAGTCCGCAGTGATCTTGCGGGCCAGTTCCAGGCAGTCGTCGAAATTGCCGTCGACCTGGATGATCTTGGCGCCGTACATGACAGCCTGCGCGAGCTTGCCCATCGCGATCTTGCCCTCGGGAATGACCACGAAAGCCCGGATGCCGGCCCGCGCGGCATAGGCGGCGGCCGAGGCCGAGGTGTTGCCGGTGGAGGCGCAGATGACGGCGCGCGCCCCCTCTCCCACCGCCTGGCTGACCGCCACCGTCATCCCGCGGTCCTTGAACGAGCCGGTCGGGTTCAGCCCCTCGTATTTCAGATAGACCCGGGCCCGGCGGCCGACGCGGCGGCTCAGCCATTCGCTGTGAATCAGCGGCGTGTTGCCTTCCAAGAGCGTCACAACCGGCGTCTTCGCCGACACCGGCAGGTACGGTCGATAGGTCTCGATCACCCCCCGCCACGGGATCATTTGGATCGCGGGGCTTCGGTCCGGATGGCGATGCTCGGTTTATTGACGGCGCCCAGATGGTCAATCTCCTGCAAGGCGGTTCGGACGTTGGACTCTTTGGCCTCATGGGTCATCATCACAACCGGCACGTTGCGGGCTGCCTTGCGTTCCTTCTGATGCACGCTGGCGATCGAGATGCGATGGCGGCCCAAGACACCGGCCAGCCGGGCCAGCACCCCGGGTTTATCCGTGACCGTGAACCGCAGGTAATAGCGGGTTTCGATGTCGCCCATCCTGCGCAGCCGCCGGATGCGGTGGCTCTTGTGCCGCACGAGCGGAATCCGCTGGGGGACCCCCTTCGCAATATTACGGGCCACGTCGGCGATATCCGCGATCACAGAGCTGGCGGCCGGGTTTTGTCCCGCGCCGCGACCGTAGAACATCGCGGAGCCGACCATGTCGCCGTGGACGTAGATCGCGTTGTAGACCCCGTCCACATTCGCGAGCAAGTGGCTCTTGGCGAGCAGTGCCGGATGGACGCGCACCTCGAGCTCGTGATCCACCTGCTTGGCGATCGCCAGCGGCTTGATGCAGTAGCCGAGTTCATCCGCGTACTGAATATCCGCCTGCGAGATCTTGCTGATCCCCTCGACGTGGATGTCCGTCGGCTGCACTTGGACGCCGAAGCTCAAGAACGTCAGGATCGCCAGTTTATGCGAGGCGTCGTGGCCGTCAATGTCCAGGGAGGGGTTGCGCTCGGCGTAGCCGTGGCGCTTCGCTTCCAGCAGCGCCTCATGGAAACTCAAGCCCTTGTCCCGCATCTGGGTGAGGACGTAGTTCGACGTCCCGTTGACGATTCCCAGGACCGTGTCCACCTCGTTGGCAATGAGCCCCTCGCGCAGCGACTTGATGATGGGGATGCCGCCGCCCACCGAGGCCTCGAAGTAGATGTCGGCATGGCTGCGGGCCGCGGCCGCAAACAGCTCACGGCCGGCATGGGCCAGCAGCGCCTTGTTGGCCGTCACGATGTGCTTGCCGCGGCGCAGAGCCTCGAGGATGAAGGTCTTGGCCGGCTCCTGACCGCCGATGAGCTCCACCACGATGTGGATATCCGGATCTCGAAGAATTTTCGCGGGGTCGGTCGTGGTCAATCCTGACGGCAGCCGGAAGCCGCGCGAGCGGCGAAACTCCTTGTCGCACACGCGGCGCAGGACGACACGGGCGCCGACACTGTGCTCCAGCCAGCGCCTCCGCTGGAGCAGCGTGCGGGCCACCCCGGTGCCGACGATGCCGAACCCGATTAACCCCACGTTGACCTTATTCATATTTGAACTCACGACCTCACATCGCCATCACACTCGTAGGCGATGATCCCGAGCGCCTAGCGCGAGGGAACGTCGCCCTCTCATGCGCTATGCGACGATCCTGAGCCCGAAGGGCGAAGGACTGAACCCCATTTCCTTGCCCCGCAGCCGCGCCAAATGGTCGGGGCGGAGAGATTTGAACTCTCGACCTCCTGAACCCCATTCAGGCGCGCTACCAAACTACGCCACGCCCCGGTGATAGCGCGGCTGCGGGGAATCCCCATTTCCCGCGCGCTACTCCCTCCGCCTTCGGCTACGGGACTTCTGCAGCGGCCACCATCAGGGTGGCCGCGGAATGCCGGACGCGGTGGGCGTCCGGCCTCGACGACCCCGGCTCGGTCGCAAGCTGCGCCACGCCCCGGTCGAAACAGTATTCCCCCAATGAGTTGGGAATTTCGGTAGGAATTCATAGAGTAGCAGGGTCGACTGTAACTGTCAACCGGAAGAGTAGTTATGAGGATTCGGGTTTGCCGGCGCGGAGCATCAGGGCTTGAAGCGCCGCGCGAGGGGAACGACCGCGGAACAAGATCGCATGAACCTGCTCAATGATGGGCAGTTCAATGCCGAAACGCCGGCCCAAGGCGACAGCGGCCTGAGAAGTGTCCACCCCCTCGATGACCATGGGGGTGCTCGCCAGAAGAGCCGCTAACCGGCGGCCCTTTCCCAGTTGTTCGCCGAGCCAGTGATTCCGTCCGGAGAGGCACGTCGTGACGAGGTCACCCAGCCCGCTCAGGCCCCAAAAGGTCTTTTCTTGCGCCCCCATCGCCGCCCCCAGCCGGGCCATCTCAACGATGCCGCGCGTGATGAGCGCGGCTTTTGCATTCGCCCCGAAGCCGAGCCCGTCGCTGACACCGGCCGCGATCGCCACCGGGTTCTTCAACGCGCCGCCCAGCTCCACGCCGGCGACGTCGGTCGAGGTGTAGATGCGCAGGTTCTCCCCCATGCACCATCGCTGGACGGCTGCGGCAACAGCGCGATTCGCAGACGCCGCGACGACACTGGCCGGGTGGCGCCGAGCGACCTCCAGCGCGATGCTGGGGCCGGAGAGGACGGCAAGCTTCGCCGGACTCAGCTCTTCCCGGATGACTTGAGACATCCGTTTGAGGCTGCGGATCTCAACCCCCTTGGCCACGCTGAGCACAAGAGCCTCTGCGATATGGCGGCGTAAGGGGTTCAAGCGCTTAACCGTGGAGCGCAGGTACTGCGAGGGAACCGCGAGGATGATGAGATCGGCTTCGTGGACCGCCCAGGACAAGTCCGGCTCGATTGGGATCTTGCGGGGGATCGGGATCCCGGGCAGGTACTTGCGGTTTTCACGGCGGCGATCCAGCTCGCGCAGGTAGTCCGGAAACGCCCCCCACCACCGGACCCGGTGCCCGCGGCGGTGAAGGTGAATCGCCAGAGCGGTACCCCAACCGCCATCGCCTAATACCGAGCAGGTCACGCGGTGAGAGGCTAGCATGACGCCCACTGTAACACGTGCGATCGCAGGCCGTCAACTCAACCGAGCAGGCCGACCGTCGCCGCCAGAAAGAGATGGATCCAGAACGCGCGCACCAAAACGGCGGCCAGAAACCGCGCCACCGTAGGCGGCAACTCGATATTCAGGTTAAGTGAAACTTCCGATGCCAGCGTCATCTCTATCGTTCTCCAGCCAGGCTTGCCAAATAAAAAAGCCGGGGTACCTTTCGGCAACCCGGCTTCCCCAGTGGGGCCCGTGGCTTTCCGTCCCTCGCTTGCGCGAGGTTTGGCTTTATCGGAAGCTAGAACTCCGTGTCAGAGAGCGTTTCGGCCGCGTCGATATCCATCGAGAGGATATGGCGATAGCCGACGCAAAACACCGTGCGGCCCCAGACGACGTAGAAGTGGCCCAGGACCTTATAGACAACGCGCTCGCCGCCGGTGTCCGGATCCAGGTCCTTCGTCACGAAGACCTGGCGGGGTGCTCCCGGATCCAGGTTTTGGGCCCAGTGGATCGAATCCGCGGTGGCCGGCAGCACGGTCTGCGATTCGACGCGGTAGGTGCAGCGGCGCACGACCCGCGTGGCGCAGTCGCCCTGCTGCATGAGCTCGGTGACCACGCAGTCGCGCTTGAGCCAATCGTCGGAGGTGAGGTTGCGGACGAGGATTTCTCTCATGCGGGGGTGTCCGCGAAGGACAGGTCGCACTGAAACTCGCGGTCCAGCCGGTGCAGTTCGAAGGCCAGCATGACAAGCCGCAGTTTGAGCGTCTCGTGATGGGTTTTCTTCCATGAGGAATAGACATCAAGAAAGGCATCGAGCGTGCGCTCAAAGGCCAGCCGCTGCTCGTAGGTATGGAGGTCCTTCAAGAAGCGCTTGAAACGCGCCTCCGACACCTCGAGATCCGAAGGCAGTAATTTCATGTGCGCGGTCGGCCGTCGTTGGAACATCATGTGCTCCTTCACGCCCTGCCTCCCAAATCAAAAAGCCGAACCCCTCGTGTTGCAGTCCGGCTTGCTCCGGGGTGGGTGGCCCTATTACATATGCTATTTTTATTTCAATTTATAAATACCATAATAAGTGAGTAAGCGTCAAGGCACGGCTGGAAAATAGTTAAGGCTGGGAGCTTTGGAAGGCGTAGGGGCAGATCGACTGGAAGGCGCACCAGCGGCAGTTATGCTCGTCGGGAGCTGCGGAAAACTGCTCGTCCCGGATGCCCTGCCCGATCTGGCGCAGCAGCGACCTGGCACGCTCAAGATCGGCGTCAGTCACTGCCGCCTGCCCGGTGAGATCCGTCTCAAGAAACCGCAGCTCCACGCGCAGGGGCAAGCGCCCGTGGAGCGTGTGCCAGGCGAGCGCATAGACGAGCAGCTGCAGGGACTCTTTGGCCCGGCGGTCAGCCGCTGCCTGCTCGCGAACCTCGGAGGATTTGTAGTCGATGATGACCGCATTCTCGCCCTCCTGGTCCACACGGTCCCAGCGGCCCACGATGAGCAGATCGTCGAGGAGGAATTTAAACGGCTGTTCGATCAGGGAGGGGTGCTCGGGGGCCGCCTGCTGGCGCGCAAAGAAGCGCGAAAGAACCTGGCGTCCCTGGGCGAGCCGGAGCTCCTCGTGTTCCCGCGTGAGGAACCCTTCCGAGCTCCAGGCCCGCCCAAACGCCGCCAGGAGCTCTTCTTCCCGCATGGGCTGTTCCAGCAGCTGCCGCTTATAGAACGCCTCGACGGCTTTGTGGAGCGCGGCACCGTACACGACGAGGTGGTGGCGCATGACCGGCAGTTTGAGAATGTGGCTATAGCGGTATTTCAGCGGGCAGGTCAGGTAGTCATCCGCGCCGTGAGGGTCAAGCCGCAGGACCTTGACTCGCCCGGGACGGGCGGCCAGCGGCAGCGGCGGCTGAACCCGTGCGCGTTCAATGAGCTCCCGAGCGCTGCTGGTTTTGGCCGGCGGGGCCGGGCTGCCGAGGTTCAGCGCCTCGACGACGAATTGGCTGACTTTGCGCACGGTCTTGCCGCCGTAATCATAGGCGGAGGTGAGGTGCAGCTCTTCCTTGGCCCGTGTCATCGCGACGTAAAACAACCGGCGCTCTTCCTGCAGGTGGTAGTCGCCGGAGGGCAGGATGTCCTTGATCAGGATCTCCGGCAGTTCAATCGGATCGCGCCGCTGGTGGGTCGGAAACCGGCCCTGCACCAGGCCGACCAGGAACACCACCGGAAACTCCAGCCCCTTGGCTTTATGGATCGTCAGCACGTTGACGCGGTCCGCCCACGCATCATCGTCCTCAATCGGCTCGTTGCCCATCGCGAGAAACAGCTCGAGATGCTGCATCAGGTCCGGCAGCTGCCCTCCGACGAGCTCCTCGATGCGCCGCAGCTGATCGAAAAACCGGCTGACCGTCTGCAGCCGGGCGGCGTCCTCGGCGCTGCCGCCGCGGCCCAGCCGTGTCAGGAACCCGCGATCCGACAGCCATCGGTAGAGGAGCTGTCCGGCGGAATGGCTCCGGGACAGCTCCTGCAAACGCTCGACGTCCGTGAGCAGGGCCACCGCCTGTCCCTTCCCTGCCTCCGTCAGCGTGGCGGCAAACGCCTCATCTTCGTGGCACCGCTCCAGGACGGCGCGAAAGCTTTGATGGGTCTTGGCGGCGCGTGACAGCACGCGGGCCAGATCCTTGACCGGAAACCGGTACAGCGGCGAACAGGCGACGTGGTACCAGCTGAGGCTTTCCTCAGGGTCGGCGAGCGATTTCAGGCAGGAGACCAGCATCTTGCTCTCCTCCCGGGCGAACAGCGCGCTTGCCCCGCTGAACTGCCAGGGGATGCCGGCGACGTTGAGTGCGCGCAAAAACAGATCCGCCTCGCGGTTGGAGCGCACCAGCACGGCGAAGTCGCTGGGGCGGCGCACGCCGGATTCGACCGCGCTGCGGATCGTGCGCGCCAGCCAGTCCGCTTCGCTGGAGACCGTGTCGAACAGGTGTACCTGCGGCTCCCGCAGCGGCAGCGGTGTACGGGCGATGAGCCGCTTGTTGATCCCCTGGCGCACTTCCAGCCGGTCCGGATCGTTGAACCGGATCAGCCGGTACGCGCAGTCGAGGATCGCTTGATTGGACCGGAAGTTTTCGGTGAGGACGACGGTGTGCACGGCGGGATAATGCTCCAGGAACTTCACGACGTTGCTGATGGCGGCGCCCCTCCACTTATAGATGCTCTGATCATCGTCCGCGACAACGGTGACGTTTGTGCCGGGCGTGGCCAACAGCTGTAGGAGCCGAAATTGGGCGTAGTTGGTGTCCTGGAACTCATCGACGAGCACGTAGCGAAACCGTTGCCGCACTGCGGCGGCGGCGTCCGGATGGCGTTCCAGTAGCTGGACCGCCAGCAGCACCTGATCGCCGAAGTCGACGGCTTGGGCGTCTCTCAGCAGCCGCTGATAGGAGGCATACGCCTTCGCCAGCTCGAGCCACCGGGGGTCTTCGGCGGCGCATGCCAGGAACTC